>NZ_AP027741.1:1200000-1500000 GCF_030296755.1 Methylophaga marina | reverse complement strand
CATGCCTTCAAGTACTTCACGACGACGCTTAACAACCTGTTTTTCCAGTTTAAATTCAGGTATGCCAAATGTCAGCAAACCACCTATTTCTGGATAACGGTCAAATACAACAGGCTTTACACCGTTACGCACAAGGACATCGGCAGCACCTAAACCTGCTGGACCCGCCCCAATGATAGCGACACGTTTGCCAGTCTCGACGACATTGGACAAATCTGGGCGCCAGCCTTGCTCAAGCGCTGTGTCTGTGATGTATTTCTCAACAGAACCGATAGTCACTGCACCAAAACCATCATTTAACGTACACGCACCTTCACATAACCGGTCTTGCGGACAAACCCTGCCACAAATTTCTGGCAGAGTATTAGTGGCATGGGATAGCTCGGCAGCTTCTTCTAAATTGCCCTCACTGACTAGTTTCAGCCAATTCGGAATATAGTTGTGAACGGGACATTTCCATTCACAGTATGGGTTACCACACTCTAAACAGCGGTCTGCTTGCTCTGCTGAAGAATCGGCATCAAAATCACCATAAATTTCACCAAACTGTTTGATCCGAACGTCAGCATCAAGCTTCTTTGGGTCGAAACGCCCCACATCTAAAAACTGAAATGTATTTTTTGCCATAATTATTATCTTAGTCTCTGGACTTATGCCGCTTTAGTAGCAAGTTTTAACAAGCCATCAATTGCTGCTGCTTTTGGTTTTACTAACCAGAACTCTTTAATGCGTTGTTCAAACGCATCGAGCAACTGATGTCCCCACACACTACCGGTTTCACGAACATGATCTTCAATCATACCTTTGAGATAGAGTGATAATTCTGACATTTCAGGGCTATCAATTCTGACGAGTTCGACGAGTTCTTTGTTATAACGCTCAGCAAACGTATTATCACTATCTAATACAAATGCCAGACCGCCAGTCATACCGGCACCGAAGTTCAACCCTGTTTCACCAAGTACAGCGACAACCCCGCCCGTCATATATTCACAACCATGGTCACCTACGCCTTCTACGATAGCTGTAGCTCCGGAGTTACGAACGGCAAAGCGTTCACCAGCACGACCTGATGCATAAAGCGATCCGCCTGTTGCACCATATAGGCACGTATTACCCATGATACTGGCTTCTTGCGTTTCAAACTCACTCTCAGGTGAAGGATAGATAACAAACTTACCGTCAGCCATACCTTTACCAACGTAGTCGTTGGCATCACCTTCAAGGTACATTTCAAGGCCACCAGCATTGAACACGCCAAAGCTTTGACCAGCAGAACCTTTTAGTTTGAGACGAATCGGTTTATCAGCCATGCCATAGTTACCGTACAGCTTGGCAATTTCACCGGATAATCGTGCACCAATAGACCGGTTGATATTCCGTACTTCGTAGCTGAATTCACCGCCGGTTTTGTTAACAATGGTTTCTTTGATATCAACCACCATTTGCTCAGCCAATTCACCTTTATCATAAGGTTCATTTTTTGGCTCTAAACAGAATTGTGGTTTATCAGCAGACACACCAGCGGAAGACAATAACGGCGCCAAATTCAAACTTTGTTGTTTTGTCGTTTCACCCGGTAATAACTCCAATAAGTCAGTGCGACCGATCAAATCCTGCAGACTGACCACACCTAACTTAGCTAACCACTCTTGTGTTTCACGAGCAACAAACTGGAAGTAGTTCATCACCATCTGTGGCAAACCAATGAAATGTTGCGTACGCAGCTTCTCATTTTGAGTTGCAACACCGGTTGCACAGTTATTGAGGTGACAAATACGTAAGTATTTACAACCCAGCGCGACCATTGGGCCAGTACCAAAGCCAAAACTTTCTGCACCAAGAATCGCTGCCTTGATAACATCCAGACCAGTTTTTAAGCCACCATCTGTTTGTAGGCGTACTTTATCGCGTAAGTCATTGGCACGAAGCGTTTGATGAGCCTCACTCAGACCTAGCTCCCATGGACCACCTGCGTATTTCACAGAGGTAAGCGGACTTGCACCGGTACCACCATCATAACCAGAAATGGTAATCAGATCGGCGTAAGCTTTCGCCACACCAGCAGCGACCGTACCCACGCCAGCTTGTGATACTAGCTTCACAGATACCAGCGCATCAGGATTCACCTGTTTCAAGTCAAAAATCAGCTGGGCAAGATCTTCGATTGAATAAATATCATGATGTGGCGGTGGTGAAATCAATGTCACACCTGGCACAGAGTGGCGCAAAGTTGCAATCATCTGATTGACTTTACCACCTGGCAACTGACCACCTTCACCTGGTTTCGCACCTTGAGCAACTTTGATCTGCAACACTTCTGCATTAACAAGATAATGTGGTGTGACACCAAAACGGCCAGAGGCGATCTGCTTGATTTTTGAAACACGTTCATTACCAAAGCGATCAGGATCTTCGCCACCTTCACCTGAGTTAGAACGGCCGCCTAATCTGTTCATAGCCACCGCGAGTGCTTCATGTGCCTCAGGCGATAAAGCGCCTAATGACATACCTGCACTGTCAAAGCGTTTAAGGATGTTGCTCACATCTTCAACTTGGTTCAGTTCAAGAGGTTGATCCGATAATTTGACCTTCATCAGGTCACGTAACACCATAGGTGAACGTTCATTCACCAGCTCAGCATAGGCTTTGTAATCATCGTAGCTGCCACCTTGAACTGCTTTTTGCAAGGTAGCGATAATGTCAGGGTTATAGGCGTGATACTCACCACCATGGATAAACTTCAACAAACCACCTTGTGCACGTTTTTTACGTTGATTCCAAGCCAGTTTTGCTAATGTCTCATCATCAGACTGAAGATCTTCAAATGTTGAACCACTGACACGGCTTGTGGTTGCCGTAAAGCATTTATCAACGATGCTGTCGTTTAGGCCGACAACTTCAAATAGCTGGGCACCGCGATAACTCGCAATCGTGGAAATACCCATTTTTGAAGTGATTTTGAACAACCCTTTGTTGATACCTTTACGATAGCGACGGCATAACTCTGCACGATCCAACCCTTTAATTTCATTGGTATGAATCATATCGTTCAAACAGGCATAAGCTAAGTATGGATAAATAGCTGTAGCGCCATAGCCTAGTAACGTGCCAAAGTGATGTGGATCACGCGCTGTGGCAGTTTCTACGATAACGTTCGCATCACAACGCAGGCCAGCCTGAATAAGACGTTGATGCACTGCACCTGTCGCCAATAAAGCATGAATAGGCAGTTTATCTTTAGCTATATCACGGTCACTCAACACAACCACAACGGTACCATCAGCGACTGCTTTGATAGCTTTATCGCAAAGCGCATCAATGGCAGCTTCAAGACCGACTGCTGGATCGTAGTTCAGTGATATAGTCACTGACTCATATTCAGCATTGTCTTTACCCATTGCCAATAATTGGCGGAACTGACTTTCTGACAGTACAGGGGAATCAACGACAACACGTTGAGCATGATCTTCACCTTCTTCGAACATGTTGCGCTCTTCACCGAAACATGTTTCCAAAGACATCACTATATTTTCGCGAAGTGGGTCAATTGGCGGGTTGGTGACCTGTGCAAATTGTTGACGGAAATAATCGTAAACAGAACGGACATGTTTAGATAAAACAGGAAACGGCGTATCGTCACCCATTGAACCAATCGCTTCCTGTCCAGCCTCACCTAAAACACGGATGACCTGATCGCGCTCTTCAAAGGTGATGTTGAACAGTTTCTCATAAACCTGGTATTCCTCACCTTCAAGTGTAGGGCCAGTTTCATCATCAGCCGCATCAGACAATCTTTGCAGATTATTTTCTAACCACTGACGATAAGGTTGTGCTTTTTTCAGCATGTTATCGATGTCTTCCGGCATCAATAACTCACCGGTTTGTGTGTCAACTGCAAGCATTTGTCCTGGCTTCAAACGACCTTTCGCAATAACATCTTCCGGTTCGTATTTATATACACCCACTTCAGAAGCCAATGTGATATGGCGATCTTTGGTGATGATGTAGCGGGCAGGACGCAGACCATTTCTGTCTAATGTACATGCAGCATAACGACCATCCGTTGTCACTACACCTGCAGGACCATCCCATGGCTCCATATGCATGGAGTTGTAATCGTAAAATGCTTTTAAATCAGCATCCATGGTTGGATCATTCTGCCATGCAGGTGGAATAATCAAACGCATCGCACGGAAGAGACTGACGCCACCGGCTAATAAAGCTTCCAGCATATTATCCATGCTGGATGAGTCGGAACCAGAAGTGCCGACTAATGGGCGAATATCATCCATGTTCTCAATGAGAGATGTCGCAAACTTGGCACCACGCGCTAATGCCCAATTGCGGTTACCTTGAACAGTGTTAATTTCACCATTGTGCGCTAAATAACGGAATGGTTGAGCCAAACGCCATTGCGGCCAAGTGTTGGTTGAAAAGCGTTGATGGAAAACAGCAATCGATGTTTCCATGCGTTTGTCATTCAGGTCTTTATAGAATACCGGCAAGTAAGACGGCATAACCAAACCTTTATAAGACACCACGTGTGAAGACAAACTAGGAATGTAGAAATCCGCGTCACCAGTCACAGCTTTCTCAGCTTGACGGCGCGCAATATACAGCTGACGTTCAAAATCAGCTTCAGACATATCTTTCGCGGCGTTGACAAAGACTTGGCGCATCACAGGCAGTGATGTTAATGCTTGCTGACCGCAAGCCGAAGCTGGATCAACGGGCACATCACGCCAGCCTAAAACCTCTAAGCCTTGCTTGGTCAGACTCTGAGCAACCGCGTTTTGCGCAAAATCTGCTTTGGCATCGTCCTGCGATAAGAAAACCATCCCCACGGCATAGAGTGGAGATAAGCTATAACCATGCTCTTCCGCTATGGCTTTAAAAAAGCTATCTGGTTTCTTCAGCAATAAGCCGCAACCGTCCCCGGTCTTCCCATCAGCGCCAATAGCACCACGGTGGGTAAGATTACCCAAGGCTTCAATTGCAGTCTCGATTAACCAATGACTGGCTTTATCGTCCATCTGGGCGATTAGGCCAAAACCACAGTTATCACGTTCAAATTGCGGTCTGTAAAGACCTTGATTCATTTCTGTTGGCTGACTCACGTCACGTACCTTCATATTAGTTAGCGCCGTCACTGCTCACCCGTCGGATAGTCCGGCGGTATTCGGAATCGTCTTCGAGGAGCGTTGACCAAATACGGCAGAAAGGATCATCTATTATAACGATGGATACCTTGCCATTCAATTATTACGATACCTTCCTTGGCAAAATATGAGCGTTAAATTTTCCTATTTTCAATAAAATAGCTAAAATGCACTGTTTTTGACGAAAACTACGGAACGATCATGGACAAACCCTTAATCGGTGTCGTCATGGGCAGCAACAGTGACTGGCCCGTTATGCAAAAAGCCGTTGAGCAACTTGACGCATTTGGCATCAGCTATGAAGCCAAAGTGGTCTCAGCTCACCGTACCCCTGACCTTTTAACAGCGTATGCGGAATCAGCTCAACAGCGAGGACTGGCTTGTATTATAGCAGGCGCCGGCGGAGCAGCGCACTTACCAGGCATGTTAGCCGCCAGTACGATCGTCCCGGTTTTAGGTGTGCCAGTGCCATCCAAATACCTGAAAGGTCAAGACTCACTGCTATCTATCGTACAAATGCCAAAAGGCGTGCCGGTTGCAACCTTTGCCATCGGTGAAGCTGGCGCAGCCAATGCGGCTTTATTCGCTATAGCCCAGTTAGCCATCAACGACGAACAGCTCTCGGCAAAGCTCGACGCTTTCCGTAAAAAACAACATCAAACCGTTGTTGAGATGACTTTACCACCTCAATAGTACACAAACTGATGAAACATTGATTAAATTTTAATCAATGACACATTTATATTAAAGATAGCTTCACTTACTTTACGATTAGCATAAATTTAATGAGGTCCATGATGAATACACAGATATTACCCGGTTCAACTTTAGGTATGCTGGGTGGTGGACAACTCGGCCGCATGTTTACCTCAGCAGCACAAGTGATGGGCTATAAAGTAATTGTCCTCGATCCCGATCCTCAGAGCCCAGCTGGCATTATTGCAGATCAGCATATTTGCGCTGCTTATGATGATGAAGAGGCATTAGCAAATATGGCAAAACTCTGTGATGCCATCACAACAGAGTTTGAAAATATTCCTGCGCAAACATTAGCCTTTCTTGAACAAAGAACCACAGTCCACCCTTCTTCGAAGGCGCTTGCCTCAACACAAAACCGTAATGTTGAGAAAAATTTTATCGCCTCACTAGGTATACAAACGGCCCCTTTTTTCACAATTCGTAACAAACAAGATATTGCTGAAGCAGAGAAAGTCATTGGGTTTCCTGCGATTCTCAAAGTCGCGACCTTTGGTTATGACGGTAAAGGTCAAGTCCCATGTCAGACTATTGAAGATGTGTACGCAGGCTTTGAAACATTAGCAGAGAAAGAATGTGTTTTAGAGCAACGCATTGATTTAGACAAAGAAATTTCTGTTGTTTTAGCAAGAAGTCAGACAGGTACAATTATTAACTTTCCAGTCGCTGAAAATGCCCACGTGAATGGCATCTTACATACGACAACCGTTCCCACATCCGTTAGTGCCGAGCAGTCCCAAAAAGCGATTCAGATCGCTAATGATATCGCCAAAGGTCTAGGGTATGTTGGCACCATGGCAGTAGAGTTTTTTGTGAGTCAGGATGGTGAAATCATCGCGAATGAAATTGCGCCTCGTCCACATAACTCTGGTCATTACACGCTTGATGCTTGCTCTACGTCACAATTCGAACAGCAAGTTCGTATGTTGTGTGGCTTACCAGCTGGGGATTGTGACTTAATCAGCCCTGTTGTCATGGTGAACTTATTGGGTGATGTCTGGGGTCACAGCCAGCCTCACTGGGAAACATTGCTCTCAGAGACAAATATAAAACTCCATCTGTATGGGAAACAAGAAGCACGTCCTGGCCGTAAAATGGGTCACTTCAATGTGTTGGCTGAAACAGTTGAACAAGCGATGCAACAAGCTGAAACATGTTTTGAAAATTTAAAAGCAGATTAACTTGGCTACTCAGAATAATCATATTGCGATCAGCTACTGCACACAATGTCGCTGGTTATTAAGAGCCACCTGGATGGCTCAAGAGCTATTAACGACTTTTGATGATGAAATTACATCATTAAGCTTAATTCCTGCTTCCGGTGGCCTTTTTGAGGTACACGCAAATGAACAACTACTTTGGTCTCGAAAGCAAGAGGGACGGTTCCCTGACATTACTGAGTTGAAACAACTCGTGCGTGATGTGATTGCCCCTGACAAATCTCTGGGGCATAGTGAGAAGAAATCCGACAAAACTGCTCAATCTGAAAGGTAAGGTATTCATAATGCGTATTCATCTCACAAGCCCGCACCGTATCTTAAAAATCAGTTTATTGATGTTGTTTACACTGTTGCTGATGGGCTGTGATGACACTAATGCACCTTCACCTCAAACGCCAAAACGACACCAGTTGACGGAGTTAAGTCAAAAAAATATAAATGCCTATACCAATGAAATGGTCAGCAATTACATCAAGATTCAGGATCAACTAATCCAGCATTATCAACAGGCGAAACAGAACAAGAATACTTTTGAGTTTATTCAGTATCGCAACCACGCATGGACACCTGAATATATTTCTCTAAAAAACAAATACAGCCGGGACTTTAAACATAATGAGCCATTTTTAAATGGTCAGCCAAGCGCCCCTTTATTCACCATTTATGAAAATTTGATATACATTGGTCTTGACTTGAAAAATGGGCTGCTTGAAGACGATGAGGTTCGCCAACAATCCGCCTTAGAAGCAGCAAAAAAAGATAGAGAGCTGGCGTTAAGTATCCAACAACAACTTAAATAAAGCCTGCCCTAAGTAAAACAGGCTCTAGCTTTCCACTTTCTCTGAGTAATCACAGTCTTTTTGTGGGCAGACTTTCTCTGTGCCGCGGCTTTTGGTTGTCTTGAGCGTTAAGATTGGCCAATTACACTTCGGACAAGGTTCTTTTAATGGCTCATTCCACAAAGCATAATCGCAATCTGGGTACTCAGAACACGAATAGAACACTTTGCCTCGACGTGACTTACGCGTCAGAATCTCGCCTTTGTGACATTGCGGACATTCAACACCGGTATTAACTGGGCGCTCTAATGACTCAATATGTTTGCATTTAGGATAACTGGAGCAACCGATGAATTTTCCATAACGACCAGTTCGTATCCATAAATCAGAGTCACACTTCGGACATTTTCTGCCTTCAACAACCTCAGGTTCATTATTGCTTGTCTCTTCACCATCGATATTTCGTGTGTAATCACACTCAGGATAGCCAGTACAACCAATAAAGCGGCCACTGCGACCAAGACGGCTGGATAACTTTTTACCGCATTTTGGACAGTCTTCATCCAGAAGCTCTTGTGTTACATCACTACGCTGAACTTCTTTATCTTTCGTTTCGACTTGTTCTTTGAATGGTCCCCAGAACTTCCTCAGCAACGGTATCCACTCTTCCTCGCCTCTGGCTACCGCATCAAGCTCATCTTCCAATTCAGCGGTAAAATTGTAATCAACGTATTTCGTGAAATGATCAACAAGGAATTTCCCTACCACACGACCAACATCTGTGGGATGAAAACGTTTATTGATTATTTCCACATATTCACGCTGCACAAGAGTAGAAATTATGCTGGCGTAAGTCGATGGTCGACCAATATCATGTTCTTCAAGACTTCTCACCAGGCTGGCTTCACTGTAGCGTGGTGGTGGTTCTGTAAAATGCTGCTCTGGTCTGATGGCTTTTAACTCAACCACCTGCCCCACTTCCATTGCAGGCAAAAGCTTCTCATCTTTATCGCTACTGGCAGCGTCATCCTTATCTTCCAGATAGACACTCATGAAACCGGGATTAACTACGGTCGACCCATTGGCTCGGAATGTATTACCCTTACCACAGGCAAGGTCAACAGCAACCGTATTCAAGGTAGCATGAATCATTTGACTTGCCATGGTGCGCTGCCAGATCAGCGTGTAAAGCTTCAACTGATCAGCTGAAAGATACGCTTTCATTTCTTCTGGTGTTCTTAGCACAGAAGTCGGACGTATCGCCTCATGGGCTTCTTGTGCATTTTTTGATTTGGTTTTGTATTCCTGTGGTTTTGCAGGCACCATTTTCTGGCCATATTTTTCTGCAATGAATCCACGTATTTCGTCTAAGGCTTCTTGAGCTAATGTGACGGAGTCAGTACGCATATAGGTGATTAAACCAACCGCGCCTTCACCCGTATCAACACCCTCATAAAGTTGCTGGGCAACGCTCATAGTGCGTTGGGCACCAAAGCCAATTTTTCGTGACGCTTCCTGCTGAAGAGTAGAGGTTGTAAACGGGGCTGCCGGATTACGTTTACGTTGTTTTTTCTCCACATTCGAAACCAGCAGTTTGCCTTCTGCCGCTTTCTCTAATTTTTTTACAACGCTCGATGATTGTTTTTCGTCAGTAACACTAAACTGACTGAGTTTCTCACCTTCAAAATAAGTTAGCTTGGCCTGGAAATCTTTCTTTTCAGCGACAGCATCCGCTTCGATACTCCAGTATTCCTTGGCAATGAATGCTTCAATCTCCAGCTCTCGCTCGACGATCATTCTCAGTGCTGGACTTTGCACGCGTCCAGCAGATAGACCACGTCGCACCTTTTTCCACAACAAGGGGGAGAGAGTAAAGCCGACAAGGTAGTCAAGTGCTCGTCTTGCTTGCTGGGCATTAACAAGTGACATGGATAACTCACGCGGATGAGCTACCGCATCATTAACAGCTTGTTTAGTAATTTCATGGAAAACAACGCGATGAGTATCTTTGTCTTTAAGCGCGCCACGCTTTTTCAGCAACTCGAACAAGTGCCAGGATATCGCTTCCCCTTCTCTATCAGGGTCAGTCGCGAGATAGAGGGCATCGGCTTTTTTCATCGCTTTTACAATCGCATCGACATGCTTACTGTTGCGATCAATGACTTGATATTTCATCGCAAAATCTTTAGCGGTGTCGACAGCCCCCTCTTTTGGCAATAAATCACGTACATGCCCATAAGATGCTAATACTTCTACATCCTTACCGAGGTATTTTTTGATTGTTTTCGCCTTGGCTGGCGACTCAACGATGACTAGTTTTTTTCCCATTTTCTCCGATACCAAAAACCTACGCACATACAAGCAAAGCCCTTTGTGACGGGCGATGTTGGAGTTTTTATTCTAATATTTTTAGTCTAGTGAACGACGGCTTCTATGTCTTCAAAGACCAAGTCTTCCATCCAGGCAAAAGCGACTTCTCTTCCTGGTTGATAAAACAACACCATCAGCACGACCCACTTAAGCTGATCAAGGTCAATTTCTTCAGCATCCAGTGCCATGACTCGTTCTAACACTATTTCACGGGTTTCGACGTCTAAAACACCGACTTGTTCCAGAAACAGTAAATAACCACGACAGTGCACATCCAAGCGCTCTAGTTCAACATCACAAAATACACGCATTGTGGCATGTCTTTTGAGCGGCTGATCCGATGCAACGGTCATGTTATCTAGCCATTCTAGCGCTTTGTGGATTTCTAATTCCTGAAAACCAACCTGCTCTAACTCAAGCTCTAATATCTCATTGTCAGGTTTGTTTCGCTCTTCCGTATCGATGTAGGTTTCAAACAGATATAACAACACATCAATGACATTTTCTTTCATTTGACTCTCTTTAATAAGCCTGGTTCAGGAACCCGTCCGAACATAACGGCCGCCGGGTAATGACTCGACCTCACCCTCTAGCTCTAGTAATAACAGCATGGATGAAACCGCATCAGCCGTCAATCCAGTATTTTCTATCAACCTATCAATAGCGATGGGGTCATATCCAAGATGGTTAAGCAGAACTTGATAATCGCCATCCTTTTCATGTGTAGATTCTATTTCTTCTTCAGTTTGTATTACTTGTGGCTTAAGACCGGCCAGCGCACCCAACTCTTCTAAAATATCCTGAGCTGTTTCCACTAGTTTGGCACCATCACGAATTAACTGGTGGCAGCCTCTCGATAAAGGATTATGAATCGAGCCGGGAATGGCAAAGACTTCACGTGATTGCTCCATCGCCATTCTGGCAGTGATTAGAGAACCACTCTTTAAGGCAGCTTCCACAACTAAGGTACCCAGCGATAAGCCACTTATAATTCGATTTCGTCTGGGAAATAATTCTGGTTTGGGTGATGTACCCAAGGGAAACTCTGAAACGATAACCCCATTTTTAACAATATCATGAGCTAACTGTCTGTGTTTCGCTGGATAAACACGATCAAGCCCTGTAGCAACAACGGCAATGGTTTTCCCACAACTCAACGCACCTTTATGTGCAGCGGCATCAATGCCCATCGCAAGTCCACTGGTGACGACTAAACCACCATCAGCAAGATAATGAGCAAAGTCATAGGCGGTATTTCTGCCTGAAGCAGAAGGGTTACGGCTACCGACTATAGCCAACTGCCAATCGTTTAATAATGAAACCTCCCCCTGTACGTAGAGTAATGGCGGCGGGTCTGAAATTTCTTTAAGCAAAACGGGATAACGTTCATCGTCGATGGTGAGAATATAGCGATCGTCTTGCTCCAACCAGAGTAAGTCTTGCTCAACCTGTTGCCAGTCGGGATGACGGAGGTTCTCTACCAGTTTTTCATTGAAACCGCTTAACTGATTAGGGTTATTTAGTATGTATTGTGGACTGCCATACTGCTGCAACAGCTTGTGGTATGTTACTGGGCCAATCCCTGGCACTCGTTGTAAAGCAATCCAACAAGCCAATTCACTTTGCTTGTTAGCTGTCATTCCGCTGAATAAGTCCTTTTAAGGCGCGCTTTTCACTCGATCGTATAAATGAATGGCCGTTGTTGCTTTCATAATGATGGCATAACTGACTTTGTCATATAGTTTGAATACCATCGCTTCACCAGCATGCTCATCGGGTAACGTCACGGTATCTTTGTTGTCTGCAGAAACGGAGTCTTTGATCGTTTCTCCTGCTTGATAAACGGATAACACATGCCCCGTTTCCAGACCATCTCGTTTACCTAACGTCAAAACCACTATCTGGTACTGCCCTATCTGAGAAACACCATCAAACACAGAAATAATACGACCATTGAGAGGCTTTTCAGGTGAACGTGGGATAAAATTCAGATCAAAATCCTGATCTTCAATTTCTAGCAAACGATCGCCTACCTGAATTTCTCTATTAGTGTAGGTGAGTCGTACTTTTGCAGGATCTTCCTTGGTTAAGCGCTCAGCATCACCTGAGTAAATCGCTTCATAGCCCAACACTTCTCCATTATCAGGATCCTTGTAGGCTTTACCACCACGGAAAAGACTGTATGTATCACTTTCTCTATCAGCGATGCCTTTTACGTAAACATAGTCACCGGCCCCTGAAATCAGACGTTCATCAGCACTTGCTACAACATAAGGGGCGTTATCTAAGGCCTCTTCCCCAACCACTCTTGGCTTAGATAAAAAAGGACCAATCGCTGACAACGGTATTGTCATAATCGGTTTATCCAGAATCGTTTCACGAACTTCAGGTGATAACTTGACACTGCGTTTACCACGATTGACTTCAATAACAGGTTTGCCATTACGATAACTGAGAGACAATTCATCCCCTGGGTAAATCAGGTGTGGATTTTCGATTTGAGGGTTAACATGCCATATTTCAGGCCAATGCCAGGGGTACTTGAGAAACATCCCTGAGATATCCCACAAGGTATCACCTTTCTTAACTGTGTATTGCTGGGGATGTTCTGGATTAAGCTCCACTTCCTTAGCCAGCAAAGGCGTGCTCAGCAGAAGAAAAAACAAACTCATCGCAATGTGCTTTATCATCGAACCATCCTCATGGACTTAATCTCGCCACAATCCTGTTATGGGCAATTTGAGTAGTGTGTTATAAGCCTTATAACTAATCAAGTATCGCTACCAGCGTCAAACTTAATCATTTTTATGCGACAAGTAAACTCTGACCATCAATTCTCAGGCTTGCTCGAGAAACTAGTCTTCCACTTTATCTGTTGCATCAGGCACACAATACAGAAAAAAGTATTGAAAAAACGTTAATCAATGCCGCTTATGACTTTACCTGTATTCGGGTGTAGACGAATGCTGAACAATCAGAGCCATAAGTTATGTGCATTGTAATCGCGTCATATTTTCAATACGTCGCTGGCAGACTACAATATAAGGTTTGTATATGCAGCAACTCATCCTGATAGGTATTACTCATGGCCATTTTAAATATTCTTCATTTCCCTGATCCAAGGTTGCGCAAAAAAGCCGAGCCCATCCAGAAAGTGACTGACGACATTCGCCAACTTGCCGACGATATGCTCGAAACGATGTATGATGCGCCAGGAATCGGACTCGCAGCGAATCAAGTGGATGTGCAAAAGCGCCTGATTGTGATCGATATTTCAGAAGATAAATCCGACCCTCTGATTCTAATAAACCCGGAAATCCTTGATAAAGAAGGCGAGCGGGAGTACGAGGAAGGTTGCTTATCAGTCCCTGAAGCTTATGAAACTGTTGTTCGTGCTGACACAATAAAAGTCAGGGCATTAAATCGACATGGTGAGGAATTTGAGCTTGCCGCAGAGGGATTGCTGGCAACCTGTGTTCAGCATGAAATCGATCATTTAGATGGAAAATTATTTGTTGACTACCTGAGCAATCTAAAGCGTCAACGTATAAAAAAACGCCTAGAAAAACATCAAAAACAAAAACTATAAGGATTCTGAATGCGCATTATTTTTGCCGGTACTCCGGCTTTCGCCGCAGAAACACTGAAAGCACTGATTCATACCGAGCATGAAATATGCGCTGTTTACACTCAGCCCGATCGTCCTGCGGGCCGGGGTCGTAAACTGACGGCCAGTCCAGTAAAACAAGTTGCACAGGAACACGATATTCCTGTTGAACAGCCTCTTAACTTTAAATCTGATGATGCCGTAAACATATTGGCTGCTTATCAAGCTGATTTAATGGTTGTTGTCGCTTATGGACTTTTATTGCCACAAATCGTGTTGGACACCCCAAGACTGGGTTGTATTAATGTTCATGCTTCACTCTTACCTCGCTGGCGAGGTGCCGCACCTATTCAAAGAGCCATATTAGCTGGTGATAAAGAATCAGGAGTATGCATTATGCAAATGGAAGCCGGTCTTGATACCGGCCCTGTTCTTGCTGAAGCACGTTGCCCGATTACTGAACAAGACACAGCTCAAACCTTACATGATCGCCTCGCTGTATTGGGAGCAAAAACCTTGGTTGAGTCTCTCGACAATATCGAAGATCAACAAAAAAATGCGCAATCACAAGATGATGCTTTAAGTACCTATGCCGCTAAACTGGATAAAAAAGAAGCGGATATAGATTGGCACACCACCGCTCAAGATATTCTTCACAAAATTAACGCTTTTAATCCTTGGCCCGTGGCTCAAACACTCTGGCATGATGCTGTTTTTCGTATATGGCGAGCAGAATGGATAAAAGAGCACTCGGCACAAGCAGCGGGTCAAATCATCCATGTATCAAAAGCCGGTATTGATGTTGCCACCAGCGATGGAACACTACGCATCACTGAGCTACAACTGCCCGGGAAACGCGCCATGTCTGTTCAAGACTTTCTCAATGCACATTCAATCGAAGTAGGCGATCATTTTGGCTAAGCCCAACCACTTAAAAGGTGCACGAACGAATGCTGCACTTATACTGAATGAAGTGGTTGTGCAGCAGCGCTCACTCAATACAGCTTTAGCTCACTACCTGCCTCATGTCGATGAAAAAGATCGTAGCTTCTGCCAGCAACTCTGTTATAGCAGTTTACGGCATTACCCCACTCTGCAATTTATCGCCCATCAACTCATAAAAAAACCGTTCAAAGCAAAAGATAAGGATATTGAGCAGCTTTTAATACTCGGAATTTTGCAGTTACGGTTTTTAAATACACCGGACCATGCCGCTATTTCAGAGACTGTGGATGCCAGTAAAAAACTCAAAAAAGTCTGGGCGGGTGGTTTATTAAATGCTTGCCTGAGAAACTACTTAAGGCAACAAGAACATATCGATCAAAAATTGTTGGCAAACGAAGCCGCAAGTCAGGCTCACCCAAACTGGCTACTCCATTTATATCAAAGTGACTGGCCAGAAAACTGGCAAAACATTATTGAGGCTAACAATAAACAGCCGCCAATGATGCTTCGTGTTAACCAGCAGAAGGTTTCACGTGAAGCATATTTAAAACAGTTAACGTCACAGCAAATTACAGCCTCAATCATAGAGGCTACTGATAATGGGATATTACTAGACCAACCTTGTGATGTTTATAAGCTCCCAGGCTTTGAGGAAGGGTGGGTTTCGGTACAAGATGGTTCTGCTCAACTAGCCACAATGATATTGGATATCAAGCCAGGACAACGTGTGCTAGACGCTTGCGCTGCACCTGGTGGTAAAACATGCCATATTCTCGAATCATCTCCTAACAATGACATCACAGCCATTGATATCTCAGCTGATCGCTTACTTCAGATCCAACAAAATACAGATAGACTTGGATTACATGCCACCCTAATCGCAGCTGATGCAGCCGACACATCAGCGTGGTGGGACGGACAGGCTTTTGATCGTATTCTTATTGATGCGCCATGTACCGGTAGCGGTGTGATTCGTCGACATCCAGACATTAAGCTGCTGCGCCACCCCAAAGATATCGATAGCTTAGCCAGTCAACAGCAAATTTTGCTAGATAATTTATGGCCATTACTAAAACCTGATGGCTTAATGGTTTACACTACCTGCTCTGCCTTTAAAAAAGAAAATGAGCAGCAAATTGAAGCGTTTCTACAACGACATCCGGAAGCTGAAGAGCTTAGACTCTCACCAACACCAGCCACACCGAGACCCTTTGGCTACCAAAGACTCCCTGGTGACGATGTTATGGACGGTTTTTATTATGCCTGCCTACGTCGTAAGTAAACGCCTTTTCCTATCACTCTTCTTATGGTTGTTTATTCAAACATCCGCCACAGCCTCTGTTTTTAGCGTTAACAACCCTGTAGTTCATCCCATTGGTAATGCCTATGTACTCACCGCTCAAATCAGTTACCCACTGACACCACGAGTGATTGAAGCACTGCAAAACGGTGTACCCATTACTTTCTTACAGGAATTCCGGCTAATAGATGCATTCCCTTTGCTAGGGAGTTTCTGGCAGTGGGAAACAACGCTATGGGAAAGCACGATGACTTACGAGCTGCGCTATCATGCTCTGTCTGAACAATATATTGTGGAGTCTCTCGACACCCATGAGCAGCAAAACTTCCCTAGCTTGAGTGGTGCCTTAAAAGCGCTAGGTGATATTAATGCCTTATCGCTACCACCAGAATTTACACAAGAGCCAGATAATCTTGTGCTCGAAATACGTAGCGGCTTAGATCTCAATGCCTTACCCACCCCCATGCGTCCAGGCGCATTGATCTCAGACAAATGGCAATTAACTAGTCCATGGGTTCAAGCAGTATGGCTATAAGCCTCATTAAGCGATTAAGCTCAGGTACGGCTCCCTACTTTTCACTCGCTTTTTTATTGCTTGTTCTTGCCTATCTGCTAAGTGCAGCCACTCAGGACAGCTCACGGCTTAATGAGCTATTTCTCGTTATCTTTGGTATTGGTGTCGCTTGCTTATTATTGCTTGTGGGCATTTTGGCACGTAGCCTCTATCGTTTATATCGTGACTTTAAAAAGCATGAAGCAGGCTCACGCCTGACAGTGAGGCTAGTCAGCTTATTTGTTCTGCTAATTTTAGTCGCGACATCGATTGTTTATAGCTTCTCGATTCACTTTCTGCATCGCGGCATTAACAGCTGGTTTGATGTCAAGGTAGAGCAAGCGCTCAATGACTCGCTTGAATTAAGTCGAACGGCTTTTGGTATACGGATGCGCACCCTGTTACGCCAAACTCGGATGATGGCCGGGGTATTAAGTGAACTGCCCGATAATGAGCTATCACATAGCCTACGAGATTTAACGCAGTTAAGTGGCGCACTGGAGCTCAGCATCTGGGCCAGAGATGGTCAACCGATTGCTTCCAGTATTGAAAGCCCAACCATTATGGTACCAAACAGACCAAACGATACCATCATGCATCAGCTGCTTCAGGGTGAAGACTATATTGGCATGGATCCATCCGAGAACGATAAACTTCAATTACGCGCTGCTGTTAGGATTCCACAAAAATCGGTCTTGGCTGAAGAGCGGATTCTCAATGTGCTGTTTCCCATCAACGATCATCTCAGTGATTTGGGAAAAACCGTGCAAGATGCTTATGCGGATTACAAAGAATTAAGCTACCTGAGAAAACCATTAATCAGTGTCTTCACCCTCACGTTAAGCTTAATCGTATTTTTAACCATTCTGGTATCAATCTGGTTTGCTATCTGGATATCCCGCCGTATTGTCGAGCCTTTGCAAGAATTGGCTGAAGGCACCCAAGCAGTGGCATCTGGTAACTATAATATGCAACTGACCGCCTCAGGCCATGACGAAATAGGCTTTCTGGTACGCTCATTTAACCAGATGACTCAACGTCTGACCCATGCCCGTAACGCCTCACAACGAAGTCACCGTTTACTCGAACAACAAACCAGTTACCTCACCACTGTTCTAGGTAGCTTATCCAGCGGTGTGGTGACTGTGGATAAACGCCTCTATCTACACACCGCCAATAACGCCAGCAGTAAAATTCTAGGGGTGAAGTTACAGCAACGTCTGGAAAGCCCGTTATCCAAGCTCGCAGAAATTAATAAAAACATGAAAACCTTCTGTGAAATGATTGAACGTTGTGCTGTCAAAGGCATCGCCTGGGAGCAACAAGTAGAACTGCAAAAACAAAACGGTAACCAAACATTGATTTGTCATGGTACCGAGTTACCCAATAACAGTGGCTGGGTGATTGTCTTTGAAGACATCACTACTCTGCTACAAGCCCAGCGTAATGCGGCTTGGGGCGAAGTCGCGCGCCGGCTGGCTCATGAAATCAAGAATCCATTAACACCGATTCAGCTCTCTGCAGAACGCCTACAACGTAAATACAATGCCATTGTGCCGGAAAATCAGCTCGAAACTGTGGATAAACTGACCAACACCATTATTCAGCAAGTCGAAGCAATGAAAGAGATGGTGAATGAATTTTCAGAGTATGCCCGAACACCTGCGCTTCAACTCCAGTCATATGACATTGGTCAGCTGATTCGGGAAGTGCTGACCATGTATCAGAGCAATCCAAATCACCAATTTACCCTCTTGAACAGCCCTGAAAATGTCGCTGTTGAAATTGATGTCAACCGTTTCCGACAGGTCATGCATAATCTACTGAAAAATGCGATTGAGGCTTGTGAAGATGCTCAACTTCCCGTTGATATCGTTATCAGTTACCATCCACTTACTCACCAACAACGCCGTTGGCTTGAAATTTCTGTTCGGGATTACGGTCCAGGCATTCCTGTTTCTATCATTGATAAATTATTTGAACCTTACGCCACAACTAAACATAAAGGTACGGGCCTGGGTTTAGCCATCGTTAAAAAAATGATTGAAGAACATGGTGGTGATGTCTGGGCAGAAAATCTGGACCCAGAGGGAACGAGTATAATTATAAGATTGCCATTGGAGGAGTCACCGTCGTGAGTAACGATAAACCACTGATTCTTGTTGTAGATGATGAACCGGATATCCGCGAGCTCATCAAAGACATTCTGGAAGACGAAAACTATCACGTCAGAATAGCCGCTGATGGGCAAGAAGCACAGCAAGTCTTTAGTGAAGAACAACCAGACCTAATCCTGCTGGATATCTGGATGCCAGATATTGATGGCATCAGTTTGCTGAAAGAGTTCAAACAACAAAATAAAAGTGTCACGATTGTGATGATGTCAGGTCATGGCACCATCGAAACAGCTGTGGAGGCAACCCGTTTAGGCGCAAGTGATTTTATCGAGAAACCGCTATCTACCGCTAAGTTACTTCGAGGCGTCGAACAGGCACTGGAAAATCGAGAAAAACAAGCGATTATTCAACGGGAATTAGCACAAGCACCGGTTGGCAAAAGCCATCAAATCAAACTATTACGAGAACAGGTTGAACGGGTTGCTAAACATGAAATGCCTATTCTTCTGGTGGGCGAACCAGGCACAGGTAAACATTGTTTCTCTCATTACCTACACAGCCTGGGACAATACGCAGGGGGTAAGTTTATTGAAGTCAGCCCTGAAAGTTTTCCTTTAGATAGTCTCAAGGCTGTCACGCTGGCTAAAAACAACTGTCTGTTTATCAATGATTTGGCATTGTTGAGTGATGAAGCACAGGCACTATTATTACACCTTCTTGAAAGTAATAAACTTGAACACTGTCAACTCATCTGTGCAACACAATATTCCTTGCAGAAAGCGGTTGATAATGGTGATTTTCTGGAAAGTCTCCTGTATCAGCTCAACAGCATCACATTGGTAGTTCCACCTTTACGTGATCATATTGAAGATATCCCTGAGTTGGTACACCATTTTGTGGATACACAGACAACACGATCTGGCCTGCCATATCGACGTTTTACCGTGGCAGCGCAAAACCGCCTTAGAAATCACGACTGGTCAGGGAACGTTCTTGAACTCAAAAATGTGATTCAACGCTTGCTTGTCTTGGGCAATGGTGAAGATATTGATGTCGCCGATGTCGACATGGCACTTGCCTCGGAAGCAGAAGCCATTGAAAACGGCGATGAAACTATCAATTTTGACTTGCCACTTCGCGAGGCCAGAGAACAGTTTGAACGTATTTACTTGCTGCAAAAATTACAGGAAACCGATGGTAATGTCGGTAAAGCCGCCAAATTGGCGGGTATGGAAAGAACCCATCTTTATCGAAAGCTTCGCTCTCTCGGTATTGATACCAAACAGATTTAGGAACCGACCATGAAGATTCTGATCCTCGGAGCCGGACAAGTCGGCGCCTCTGTTGCGGCAACGCTAGCGCGAGAAGATGATGATGTGACGCTTGTCGACACAGACAGCACCAACTTGCTCAAGCTGCAGGACCATTACGATATCCGTACCATACAAGGGCAAGCCTCACACCCCGATGTTCTGGCTCGTGCTGGCGCTGAAGATGCAGACTTGATTCTGGCGGTGACTAATAGTGATGAGACCAATATGGTGGCCTGTCAGATTTGTCACACGCTCTACAATACGCCAACAAAGATTGCTAGGATTCGCTCCACCGGTTACCTCTCCACGCCGCAGTTATTTGATAAAGAAAACCCACAAGCCATTGCCATAGACATGCTGATCAGCCCGGAACAAATTGTGACGGAATATATTCAGCGGCTTATCAGCCACCCGAATGCGTTGCAGGTCTTGGATTTTGCTGAAGGCAAAGTACAGCTTGTGGCCGTAAAAGCATTTCACGGTGGCCTTTTAGTTGGACACCCTCTACGAGACTTACGCAAACATATTCCCAAAACTGAAACCCGGGTTGCTGCTATCTTCCGTGATGGTCACCCCATCACACCGACAGGCGATACAACGATTCAGGCAGACGATGAAGTCTTTTTTATTGCTGCAACTAAAGATATTCGTGCAGTCATGGGTGAATTGCGTCGTCTGGAAAAACCTTACAAACGTATTATGCTGGCAGGTGGAGGTAACATCGGTGCTCGCCTGGCTAAGGCCTTAGAAAATGATTATCAAATCAAATTGATCGAGGCTAACCCGGATCGTGCAGAGTTTCTCTCTGAAGAGCTGAGTAACAGTATTGTGCTGTTAGGTGATGTTGCTAACGAAGAACTATTGCTGGAAGAAGAGATCGATAAAGTCGACCTATTCTGTGCGTTAACCAATGACGATGAGGCAAATATTCTTTCCGCTATGCTGGCAAAACGACTCGGCGCCAGTAAGGTTTTATCGCTGATTAATCGCGCGGCTTATGTTGATTTGGTAGAAAGCGGCAGCATAGACATTGCTTTATCGCCACAGCAGGCCACCATCGGCAGTCTTTTGGCCCACATTCGGCGTGGTGATATTGTCGCTGTTCACTCTTTACGTCGCGGTGCTGCCGAAGCACTGGAAGCTATTGCGCATGGTGATAGCAGTTCTTCTGTTGTGGTTGGTCGACGCATTGATGAAATCGACTTACCACCGGGTACCACCATCGGAGCGATTGTTCGGGGTGAAGAAGTGATTATTGCTAAAGACGACACACTGATTGAATCCGAAGACCACGTTATTTTATTTTTAGTGAATAAACGCTACATAAAAGAGGTCGAACGTTTATTCCAGGTTGGCTTTACCTTCTTTTAGGAGTGCTATGGAGTCTTCATTACAAAATCATTTTCTGATCGCCATGCCTAACTTGGCCGACTCATTTTTTTACCGTTCGGTCATTTACATTTGCGAACATGATAAAAATGGCGCGATGGGTCTGATTATCAACCGACCTACTCGTGTCATGTTAGAAGAGCTCCTATCTCATCTGCATATTGAAAATCCTTCTGAAAGCATTAAAAATACGCCCGTGTTATTTGGTGGACCTGTGCAAAAAGGTCAAGGCATGGTCATTCACGATCAAGCCCAATCTCCCTGGAAATCAAGTTTGCAGCTGACTGACGATATTATCTTAACGACCTCTACTGATATTCTTGAAGCCCTTGGCACCGATGAGGGACCTAGCAATGCGTTGGTGACCTTAGGCTATTCCGGCTGGTCAGAGGGTCAGTTAGAAGAAGAAATAATGGAAAACAGCTGGCTCACCGTTCCTGCCAGCCATACCTTATTATTTGATACGCCCGCAGATCAACGCTGGCATGCGGCAGCCAAATCGATTGGTGTTGATATGAATCTGATGTCTAACATCGCAGGTCACTCATGAGTGTGGCCAGAACCCTGCTGGGCTTTGATTTTGGCATGAAGAACATCGGCATTGCTGTGGGACAGGAGTTAACCGCCACTGCGAATCCATTGACCGCGATTAAAGCTCGTGATGGTATTCCAGACTGGTCACACATTGAAAAACTGCTAAAAGAATGGCAACCCGATTTGCTTATCGTCGGCCTTCCACTGAATATGGACGGCACTGAACAGGAAATGACTGCAGCAGCGAAACGGTTTGGAAATCGTCTCAATGGTCGCTTTAATATCCCTGTGGAATGGCAAGATGAACGACTGACAACATACGAAGCACTAGACCAAATGGGAATCCGCAGTAAAATGGACTCTCGTCAACGCAGTGACGTCGATCAGTTATCTGCACAACTCATACTTCAATCATGGCTGAACCAACAATGACCATCGCACTGACTCAAACTCAAGTTCAGAATCTGCTCAATGATATGGCTGCAGATATTCGCGAGAAACTCGCTGATAAGCAACCCTTACTCGTCGGTATCCATACTGGAGGGGTTTGGGTAGCCAAAGCCTTACAGGATATTTTGGGTGATGATTTTTTTGATGCCCCACTAGGCACACTCAATATTGCTTATTACCGGGATGATTTCACCCGCATAGGTATGCATCCTCAAGTGACCCCGTCTGATCTACCTTTCAGTGTCGATGGTCGTCATCTGATTTTGGTGGATGATGTACTGCACAGTGGACGAACAACTCGTGCAGCGCTGAATGAAATTTTTGACTATGGGCGTCCAGCCAGTGTCACGCTGGTGGTATTAGTTGATCGAAATGGACGTGAACTCCCCATACAAGCCGATATCATTGGCAAAATGGTAGAAGTCGCCAAAGGACAACATATTAAGCTGACCAACAATGCAGGATTACAGTTGGAGTATCGAAATAAAGGCAAGGCCGAATGAATAACAACCAATTGACGGAAAGCGGTCAACTTCGCCATTTTCTCACGATTGAAGGGCTGAAAAAGCCATTACTGACGGAAATTATGGACCGTGCAGAGCAGTTTTCAGGCATTACTAATCGTCAGGTAAAGAAAGTCCCTATTCTGCGTGGTAAAACCATCGTTAACCTGTTCTTTGAAAACAGTACTCGTACTCGCTCAACCTTTGAGCTCGCGGCCAAACGCCTGTCAGCGGATGTCATGAACTTCAATATCAGCACCTCTGCAACGTCGAAAGGTGAGAGTTTGCTGGATACGCTGCATAACCTTGAGTCGATGCACACTGATATGTTTGTGGTCAGACACAACCAAAGTGGCGCGGCTGAATTTATTGCACAGCATGTGTCACCTCATGTCAGCGTCATCAATGCCGGTGATGGTTGTCATGCCCATCCCACACAGGCCATGCTTGATATGTTTACCATTCGTCGCCACAAAAAAGCTTCCCAGATCTGCGGGTAGCTATCGTTGGGGACATATTGCATTCAAGGGTGGCTCGCTCACAAATTCAAGCGTTAGCGACATTAGGTGTTGGCGAGATTCGGGTAATTGGACCCAAAACCTTACTGCCTGCTGATTGCCAGACCTTGGGTGTCCATGTCTATCATGACATGGAGGCCGGTTTAGAAGGCGTTGATGTCATTATCATGTTGCGTCTACAGCTTGAGCGCATGCAAGGTGCACTCATTCCCAGTGCCAGAGAGTATTTCCACTGTTTTGGGCTGACTGACGATAAGCTCAAACTCGCTAAACCTGATGCCATTGTGATGCACCCTGGGCCTATCAATCGCGGAGTTGAAATTGCTTCCTCCGTAGCTGATGGGCCGCAATCGGTCATACTAGAACAAGTGACTCACGGTATTGCCGTCAGGATGGCCGTTATGTCTATGGCGATGGGTGCACAATCAGAACAAAATGAGCTGCCAGCATGAAAATTCGTATAAAAAATGGGCGTGTCATTGATCCAGCCAGTCAGTTTGATGCGCGACAAGATCTCTACATAAGTCACGGAAAGATTGTTGCTATTGGTGAACAACCAGAAGGTTTTGAAGCTGATAAAACAATTGATGCAACAGGTTTAATCGTTAGCCCCGGCCTGGTTGATCTGAGTGTCCGAGTGCGTGAGCCAGGTCAGGAACATACAGCGACAATCCTGACAGAGACCAAGGCCGCCGCCGCTGGTGGCGTGACGACTATCTGTGTACCACCTGATACCGCACCTGTTATTGATAACCCGACCGTAGTCGAACTCATTGAGGATCGGGCGAAAAAGTCTGGCCGCAGCATGGTTCTGACAATGGGTGCCATGACGCAAAACCTGGGGAATGAATTACTTGCCGAAATGGCCAGACTAAAAGCGGCTGGCTGTGTTGGCATCAGTAATGGCCTATCACCGATAAAAAATAGCGTCATCTTACAAAGAGCCATGGCTTATGCTGCCACCTTAGATATGACCGTCTTTATTACGGCTTCAGATCCTTGGCTGCAAAGTCAGGGATGTGTACATGAAGGCGCAGTGAGTTCCAGGCTTGGATTAGGCGGCATTGCCGAAAGTGCTGAAACGGTTGCCCTAAGTCGTGATCTCATCCTGATTGAACAAACCGGAGTACGCGCTCACTTCCATAATTTATCGACGGGTAAAGCGGTCAAATTGATTCGGGAAGCACAAAATCGTGGCTTACCGGTGACCGCGGATGTCAGTGCCCATCACCTACATTTATCTGAGCATGATTTAGGTAACTATGATGCGTTAAGCCATGTCCTACCGCCTTTTCGTAGTATCCGTGATCGCGAGCAGTTACAACAAGGTGTTCGCGATGGCGTTATTTCAGCAATCTCATCACATCATCAGCCACTTGATATCGACGATAAACTCGGTCCTTTTGCTGAAACCAAACCCGGTATTTCTGGTCTTGAAACCTTATTACCATTAACAATGAAACTGGTAGAAGATGACGAGGTCAATTTGCACACCGCGCTGGCCGCTTTAACCTGTAACCCGGCAGATATTCTGGGCATCGACTCAGGCCAGATCAAAGTGGGTGCAGTGGCTGATATTTGTCTGATAGATCCTGATTCGGAATATGAGTGCCGACCACTGAACTTCGTCAGTGCTGGCAAAAACAGTCCCTTTGAAGGCTGGTTGTTTAACCATCAGGTCAGCCATACATTATTCCATGGCCGCTTAGTTCATGAACGAGATTAAGTTTAAGGAAACGATATGCAATTACTAAAGACCCTAATATATTCTGCTGCTCTGCTGGGTTCATTTTTACTCATCACGGCCTGCAACCCTGAAGTGGGAAGTGAAGACTGGTGCCAAATGATGAAAGACAAAGCTAAAGGCGACTGGACTGCGAATGAGGCAGCCGATTTTACTCGTTTCTGCATATTCCCAAGCAATGACAAATAAACTCTACGCACTCGATTTTGACGGTGTCATCTGCGACAGCGCGATTGAAACAGGTATGGCTGGCTGGAAAGTCGCCTTAAAGCTGTGGACTGATATGCCCAAGGCCATACCTGAGGGTTTGATAGAAAAGTTTCGTCAGGTTCGTCCAGTGATGGAAACAGGGTATGAGGCTGTGCTTATCATGCGGCTGCTGTACGAAGGCATGTCTCCTGACACCCTCATGTCGGCTTTTCATCATCAAATGGAAGCGCTGATGATTCGTGATGATATGTTCGTCGATGAACTAAAAGACATTTTTGGTTCTACTCGAGATGAGTGGATTCGAGATGATTTTGATAGCTGGATTGCCATGAATCCATTATTTGATGGCATTGCAGAAAAGCTTCGCCGCATTCCAACAGATAGCTTGGTGATTATCACCACCAAACAAGAGCGTTTTGTTGATCATATACTCAAAGCTAATCAGATTGCTCTGCCCATTGAACAGGTTTATGGTCTGGATAGAAATATGAGCAAACAACAGATTCTAAATGATCTTCATGGGGAAAACCCCAGCCTGAAGATCCTGTTTATTGAAGATAGGTTACCCACGCTGATTAATGTGATTACCGATGATCGTCTGGACGATATTCAGCTTTATCTGGCCGGCTGGGGTTATAACACCACAACAGACAAAGACAGCGCCAGCAATATAGACAGAATCTCTGTTATTCAGTTATCAGACATACCCAAACTGTGATAAACCGTTTCTTAATGTTGGTGAGGAACTTTGTTGTAATGCTTGTGTGGCGTATCGTGGTTTTCGTCAAACCACTTCTGAGCTAATTGACTCGCTTGTTTCTTTTGCTCTTCAGTTAACATTGCCGCCACTGCTGAGCGATAGTAGTGGGCATCTTCATGTCCACTTGAGGCCGCTAAATCAAACCATTTATAGGCTTCGATAAGATTCTTTTCTTCGCCATCACCGTTAAAACTCATCAAACCTAAATAGAATTGTGCATTTCGATCCCAGCCTTTCGCAGAAACATCAAACCAATGTCTAGCCATTACATAATCCTGGCTCCCCCCAATCCAAGATAACTCATAAAACCCAACATAAATGCGGCTTCTACACTCTTGTTTTCTTGAGCTTTTAGAAACCAGCTCTTTGCCTGCTCATGATCTAAAGCCACACCATCGCCATCAAATAGCATTTTCGCTACACGATATTGTGCGTTTGGATATCCCAACTCAGCAGAACGTTTAAACCATAAGTAAGCCTGTTTAGGATCCTGCTTTACCCCTGAGCCGCTTAAATAAAGCAGACCTAAATTGAATTGCGCCTGACTATTTCCTTGCTCGGCTGCCTTTTCAAACCAATCTGCCGCACTAATGAGATCTTTGCTCACTCCCTGACCATTCATCAACATGGCACCGACGTTAAATTGAGCCGCAGCACTCCCTCTTTCTGCTGATTTTCTAAAAAGTTCAAAAGCTTTTTTCTGATCTCTTTCAACATCAGGTTCATTGCCAGTGTAGTAAAGCATACCCAGAGCATAGGCGGCCTCATCATGGCCTTTTTGTGCAGCTATATCTAACCAGCTCATTGCTGAATCGTAATCTGGATGCCCAAGCTTTCCTGAAAGCATTAATGCACCAAGATTATATTGAGCTTCAACATTTCCCTGCTTAGCAGCTGCTAACCAGCTTTGCTGAGCAGCTTGATAATTCCCCTGTTGTGCGGCCTGCATCCCCTCGGAAAACTTATCAGCATGAGCCGTAACAAAAACAGTGGAAACAACAAGACAAGCTTTTAAAAAAAACAAAAATATTTGTTTCAATTTTTATTCCTTTGAGTCGATAACTAGACTCTAACAAGCTGAAATAAGCAACGTTAAAAAAATTGTAAAATAACACACATTAATCATGTGTATTTTTACAAAAACAGAAATATAATATGCAAATCTCACCAAGCTTTATTGGGCGAGATTTGTTAATGAGGCACGTTCATGGTCAATCTTCTTTTGCGTTTTGCATTTCTTTGTTTTTTTCTGGTTTCGTTTTCTGCCAATGCTGGACATTTGTTTACACAAGGTTCGAGTAATACACCAATTAACTTGAAGTCAGGTCAAGGTATCGAAGTTACTCAATTATCTTACGAGGGCGCCGGCACTAATGGTCTGGTTACTATCGATTTTTATCAAAGTGGTGGTTCAGATAATAGCCTACTATGGTCAGCTGGTGACAGCATCAAGGTCACGATTGGCTCATGGGTCCAAACATTCAAATATGATACTTTAACTACTGATTTTACTGGTTCATCACAAACCTCTAACAAATTATCAGCGACAGATCCAACACTCGCTGCAGCAAATATAACTCCAACAGGCACAACAAAATTTACGATAGAATCAACTTCAGGACAATTTACTTTTGAAGGCTATAGAATATACGTCAATGGATCTACCTATAACGGTTCCGGTTCAGGCCCGATAGACCAATCACAAGTGGTTTCCTCATCCACTTTTCAATCGAATGCCGGATCAAACCAGAAAACCGGGGTTGGGCAACACTTAGATCAAATTGGCGGTAATGTTGGGGGAAAACTTGATGACTTCATTACGCTGCTGGCTGGCCAAACTCCAGAAAAGCAACAAGAAGTATTAAAAAGTATCTCCCCTGAACAAAGTCAGGCATTAGGCCAATCTGTTAATAATACGGTTTCCGGGAGTTTTGATACTGTCCAAGTACGCCTTGACTCGCTCAGGATAGGTGCTGCAGATGTGCAAAATGCAAATCATGCATCAGGGTTATCGTCTGGTGGCGTTCTTGATGGCATACTTGAGCGCCATGCTTGGGTAAAAGCACTGGGCGGTAAATCTAAGCAGGATAGTGAAGATGGCTTTGCCGGTGCGGACTCGCGTTATCACGGAGTCATGGGTGGTATGGACTTTACCACCAGCTCAGACCTCACATTAGGGGCAGCCTTTGCTTACGCCAGAACCGACGTTAATATGAATGATTATCGTGATGGCGATGGTGCCGATATTGATACCTATCAATTAACCGCCTACTTCAATCAGTCTTTTGAGCGTTTTTACGTCGAAGGTATGTTGACCTATGCATATCAGAATTATGAGACCAAACGAAATACACATGTCATCGGTGTAGCCAAAGGTGACTTTGATGGTGATATGTTTGCAGCAAGACTGGTAACAGGCATGCCACTCTATCTTGAGCAAATCACTATTACACCTTTTATCGGCGTAGAGGGTTACCACACAAGACAACGCGGATATACAGAGACTGGTGCGGACTACCTTTCCATGCATATCAATAGTAACGAGTCTAACCGCTTCCGTTCACTTGTGGGTACAAAAGTCAGTAAAGAGTTTGAGTTATCCGACGGTAGTATCCTAACGCCTACACTACAAGTAAGTTGGCGCCATGAGTTTAAAGAAGATGGCATCACCACAACATCATCATTCCTGGGCGGCGGCGGTCAGTTTGAAAGTGTTGGCCAAAAAGTAGATCGTAATACTGGTAGTGTTAGTGGTCGAGTCAATTGGGCTAAAACGGACACTTTGTCACTGGGTGTTGAGCTTGGTGCTGAAGCCTCTTCCGGCTACCGGGCTTATAACGGTCAACTCTATGCTGACTGGACTTTCTAATCACAAAATCGTTATAAAAAAGGCACCTTCAAGGTGCCTTTTTCATTTATAGCGTATATTTATCTGACTATGAAACGCAGAGATATCATAAAGAGCGGGATAGGTATTGGCATTCTATTACCCTACTTCTATCTGCCAAAAGCATTGGCTAATTTACTGTCTTTTCAGCAGACACGAACATTAATCGCATTTATTGACGCATTAATTCCAGCAGATATAACGCCATCAGCATCACAGCTCAAACTTCATGAAACACTGTTACTTTATGCTAAAGATATTAAAAACTATCCTGAGCTTATCCAGCTTGGATGTGAGTGGTTAGATAAACAAGCAGGCCTTATTCATCAGCAACATTTTCTTCAGCTAAGTATTGATCAACAGAACGGTATTATCCAAAAAGCCGCCAACTGTGATGCGATGAGTATTCAGGCACAATTTTTTTCTCATATAAGACAGGATATATTTCGGTTTTATTATGCAAAGCCGGCAAGCTGGACAGGCTTAAATGTTTCGCCACCACAGCCAACCGGTTATAAAAACTACTTTAAGCCTGTAAATTATGAATAACGCTAAATCGTCATATGATGCTGTGATCGTAGGTTCAGGTGCTGGGGGTGGCACAGCTGCCTGGTATTTAAGTCATCACGGCTGGAACGTGCTTGTTATTGAAGCTGGCCCATACTTTCATCCTGAAAAAGATTATTTAGCCTCAACCAGTCAGTGGGAGTCACTATTTCCACAAAAAAACCTTAGTCAGGGAAACTATGGCTATGCTGATATGCAACAACTCTCTGAAGCGAATGATGATCTGCGTTCATGGAATCATATTCAGGGCAGATTAAATAAAACCGACCACCGCATCCCTTTTGGCTACCAACATGTTCAAGGTGTTGGCGGTAGCTCATTACATTTTAGTGGCGAAGCACACAGGCTTAATCCCCGCTCAATGAAAATGTTTTCTGACTATGGATTATCAGCTGACTGGCCATTTTCGTATGAAGAGCTCGAACCTTTTTATATTCAGGCTGAGCAATTAGTCGGCGTTGCAGGACCGACAGTGGATAACTTACGCCCTCGTTCTCATCCTTACCCACAAAAAGCCCATCATCCAAGTTATAGTAGCCAGCTTTTGAAGAAAGCATTTGCTGAAAGAAACCTCACTTTGACAGAAAATAGTGTGGCGATATTAAGCTCTCCTCATCATGATCGACCTCATTGCAACTACTGTAACTGTTGTCTTAAAGGTTGTCCCCGAACTGATAAAGGCAGTATAGATGTCACCTATTTACGAATGGCCAGAAAAACAGAACGCTGCTATCTAAAAACTGGCTGTTACGTTACTCATATAGAGACGGGTCCAAAAGACAGTATAAAAGGCATTCACTATACGGATAGTGAGGGAATGGAACACTTTATCGCAACACCCTACCTTATCCTTGCCGCTGGAGCCGTGGAAACACCGCGATTATTACTCGCTTCTGATATTACCTCCTCTACAGGACTTGCCAATGAGTCAGGGCAGGTGGGAAAAAACTTCATGGAAACCATTCTTTGGACATCCAACGCCACATTAGATGCCCCGTTAGGCAGTCACCGCGGCTTGGCTGTTGACAGTATTTGCTGGGATTTTAATCAACCTGATAGCATTCCAGGTGTGTTTGGTGGTTGTCGGTTCTCACCTTCTGTAGCAGAGTCCGATCTTATCGGACCAATAAGTTATGCACAGCGTGTTATTCCTGGATGGGGAATACAACACAAGCAACAAATGCGGAAGCAATTTGGGCATGTGTTATCTTTGAGTGGGATAGCAGAGAGCCATACTCATCCGGGAAGCTTTATTGACCTCGACCCGGTTATCAAAACGAGACATAATCAACCTGCCGCTAGAATTCACAGCTATGTCGATGAGCTGACCACCAAACGTATACGGTTTATGGCTAATATGTGCCGGGATATCCTAAATCAGGCTGGCGCGAACACTATCTTTGAAGAATTTAGCTCTTACGATATTTTTAGCAGCTCACACGTGTTTGGTACCTGTCGTATGGGTAATAATCCAGAGCACTCGGTTGTCAATCAATGGTGCCAAAGTCACCGCTGGAAGAATATGTATATCGTTGATGGCAGTGTGTTTCCAAGCTCTGGCGGTGGAGAGTCCCCAGGTTTGACTATCCAGGCCATCACCTTAAGAGCCATGAAGAAACTCCATGAAACACAAAAAAACACCTCGTCCTAATCATCCCGGCTATATCCTGTCTGAAAACATCGATTTTTGGATGACGGGCGGTGCTTCCATTCTTGTTATGCTTTTATTGTTGGTCTATATCTTTTTTACAGGTATCCCACAGTCTACAGCTAACATTACCAACATATTAGGCACTGCCATCGTACTACAGATATTTATTAACTGGCCTCATTTTATGGGTGCTTATCGTCTTGTTTATACCCCTAAAAACAATATAAAACGTTACAAAGCCGCCACTATCTATGTTCCAGCCCTGCTTATACTGGTTCTAATCGTTGGTTTAGTCACCGGCGAGTCAATAGAGGGGCCCCTATCGATATTTACTGTTAATCAGGATGTAACTTATTTTTGTTGGTTGGTCGCTGCTTTTTATCTTGCCTGGCATTACACGGGACAGGCATGGGGAATGATTGCCACTTACAGCAAATTAAGTCAGCTGATGCTGAAAAAAGTGAACGGTTTACACTTCGTCTAGGATTACGGACATTACTCGTATGGCATGTTATCTGGGGTGCTCAGGATTTGCCTGCAGATTGGTTTGCTGGTGTTTTACATGCCCATATTGGTACATTGCTTAGCTTAGCTAATATTGCAGCATGTGTCTCTTTTCTAGCTTCTTCAGCAGTGTGGTACGGCATTTATTTACGAACAAAGCGGATACCTGATAAACGCATTATTGCTTCGTGGTTATCTATTTACCTTTGGTACTTCGTATTATTTTTTATGCCAGAAGCATATTTACTGGTTCAGGTATCACACGCCTTACAGTATCTGCCTTTCCCAATGCGTGTTGAGTTAAACCGTCGACAAGCAAACTTAGTCGATATCAAACAAGTCGCCTTAAAAGGCTGGGCTATAAAGTATTACCTGTTACTGCTCTGCGCGGGGATCGCCTTTTTTTACTTTCCGGAATTTATTTCTATCGAAAACCAACAGTTTACATTTGCTGTACTGGTTTCAAGCCTGATAAATATTCATCATTATTTTGTTGACAGCTGTATCTGGCGAATTAGCAATGCAGAAGTTCGTCGTGAGCTTTTTGCTCATTTAGAAACGAGATTTTTGAAATGAGGTGCAGGGATTTAGATAAGGAATAATGGCGGAGCGGACGGGACTCGAACCCGCGACCCCCGGCGTGACAGGCCGGTATTCTAACCAACTGAACTACCGCTCCACTATCCTTCTTGGCAGACTTAAAAAATCGTCTGTTGGCCGAAGAAGCGAGAGAATATACAGCAATTTTTACAAAGGTGTTAGTGTTTCATGTAAAAAATTTTTCTCTCACCTCTTCATCAACGTTAATCCCTTTTCTCCCAGTAGGCTTTTTTGGCTTGTTGCAGTTTTTCATAGCCGGCCAGTAAGGCATTATGTCGTTCAAATCCATGCAGACTCAGACCCGGTGTATGTAATTGATGAAACACTGTTTTTGCCTCAACAATCGCGATGCCATCTTGCACGTTTTGCTCACCGTACATCAGTGACAAATACTGCTGATAATCCTGGTATCCACGCTCATCATCCCATTTGATGTCCAATAAGGCTTTTAAGCAACGATAGAAACGTAATTGCGCCTCATCACCTTGGCCCAGCGACAAACACCAATCGACCCACTCCAGTGCCTGTTCATCTTCCAGAGCCAAACACAGCATTAATTTGATTTCACCCAAGCGGATAGTAGACCACAATGTGCCGGGATCAGGTGCCAAGCCGATAAATTGAGCAACCGGCGTATGATCGTTATAGCCACCATCTTCCAGTGCCACTAATAACTCACGCCATTGTTCTTTGGTACGAAATTTCAGTGATAATAAATCTTCGCGGAACAAGGCACCTTCATTATTATTTTCCCAGAGCAACTCATCGACGGGGTAAATATCCGACATACCGGGCACGAGAATACGGCAGGCGTAAACATCCAAATGCTCATAATCAGCGATATAAATATCAAAACCCATCTCATGAATAATATCGGTCAAATAAGTCAGTTCATCGCGCGTAGGGGCATCATGATCCCAATCATAAAACTCATAATCCGGTGCTTCACGAAAAAGTCATAAGACACATAACCACTGGAATCAATAAAATGCATTTCCAGATTTTGCGGTGAGGCGACTTCTTCCATATCAAATGTTGGAGGATGGAAAACATCTAACTGATCTAGACCTCTACCTTGCAGTAATTCGGTGACCGTTCTCTCCAACGCCACTTCAAAACTTGGGTGAGCACCAAAGGAAGCAAATACAGAACCATCTTTTGGGTTAATCAAGGTGACATTCATCACCGGGAATTGCCCGCCCAGAGAGGCATCAGCCACTTTCAGATGATAACCATGCTGTTCAAGCTCCTGTAATGCGGCCTTAATTTTTGGAAAGCGGTCAATGACATACTGAGGGACCTCAGGTAGGCAAATGCCTTCAGCAATAATATGATTTTTGACGTAACGCTCAAAGACCTCAGATAAACCCTGAACCCGCGCCTCATTTTGCGTATTACCGGCTGACATACCATTACTGACATAAATATTGCCAATGATATTAACGGGGAAATAGATGGTCTGGTAATCACGCTGACGAATATAAGGAACAGCACAAATTCCTCGCTCCCCAACGCCAGAATTGGTATCAAATAATTTATCTGCGGTTAGCGCCCTTTCCGGATCAAAGTGATCCCACAGACCTTCATCTAATATGCCTTCGGGCATTTCACCATCGTTAGAAACAAACCAACGTTCATTGGGATAATGCACAAAAGGCGCCTGGCTATGTTGCTCACCCAGATAGAAGTCAGCAAAAAAATAATTACAACTCAAACGCTCAAAATATTCACCTAAGGCACTGGCTAAACAGGCTTTAGCAGAACTCCCTTTACCATTGGTAAACATCAACGGACAGCTTTTATCACGAATATGCACCGAGTAAACATGGCTGACCGGATTTAGCCACGATGCCTCTTCGACATCAAAACCAAACGCTTTCAACTTCGCTTGCATGGTCGTGATACTGGTTTCCAGATCACGATCTTTACCTTTAATAAATGTTTGTTCAGTCATGATTTTTTCCAAAAAATAACCCCCTGCTCAATACGAACAGAGGGTTGTTTGACATCATCAGCGGTTGTCTTACATTTTTTCAGCGGCAGCAATCGCTTTTCTTACTAAACGTCCTGCAGCGCCTTTCGCATCAGCCGCTTTGATTTGCTCGAGGTTGACCGGATTACCAACGATGATGGCGCCGCCCATACCTGCACCAAAGTGAGGTGTGCATTTGTACACATAGATACCTTCAACGGTAAAGGTACGCTGATAGTTTTCACCCATTTGTGAATGCCATGCTTCAGCACCTTCCGGAATCAGGCCTTCTAATGATTGTGTATCATGCGTAGGCATATTTTCCCAAGCGACTTTATCGCCAGGCTGAATCTGAATGACCAGTGGATCATATTTGAGACCAACCGCAGTAACAATGTGCGTTTTCGCTTCTGCAGACGCTTGCTCTTGTTCTTCAGGCGCCGCTTTAGCTTGTGTTTCTTCAACAGCAGCCTTCACTTCTTCAACGGCATCTGTCGCTTCATTATTATCAGGTTCGGCAATAGTAGATTTCACTTCTTCAACAGCCGCTTTCACGTCTTCAGCGGCATCATTCGCTTCACTGGTGTCTGGCTCGGCAATGGCCGCTTCATCTACTACTGTTTCAGGTACCGCCTCTTTCGTATCTTCCATATGCTCGGTGACAGTTTCATTCACACCACCCACTTCGTTTTGTTCAATGGGCTGAGTCATCTCGCTTTCAACAGATGCTGGCGCAACCGCATCACCCACTTTATCTTCTTTATTAGAAGAAGGTACATTGGCATAACGTTCTTTACTGTCATTTACAAAGACTGTAGATACAGCAGCAACAACAAAGATCGCCAATAGCGCAATTACAATGGCAATTAAAATGGATTTTTTCTTCATGATTCCTCCCAAGTAAAAAGTGATAAATGAATGATAACATTCTAAACTGACGATTTTTGTAGAGAAAACAATATTCCTATCAAAACTCTGTCATAATTGTGCCTACAGAACTCGTCGTTACCTGCTTCAGGGTAGACAATAAGTTCCATGTGTTAACACACGTTCTGGCATGACCTCCACTTTTACATCCCGCTTTGTCGATGTAACACAACCGTGACTGTTAACCTTATCCAAAAACACACGCTGAATAATGCGAAGACGCTGTTTTCACTATATACGTTTTATATTGAGTAAATTATGACATTTTCCGAGTTAGGTCTCATTTTGCCACTGCAACGTGCCGTGACAGAGTCAGGTTATACGACCCCCTCCCCAATTCAAGCCAAAGCCATTCCTGCCATCATGGAAGGTAATGATGTTATGGCAGCAGCTCAAACAGGTACCGGCAAAACCGCAGGATTTACCTTGCCTATTCTGCATAAACTTTCTGAGGGTAAACCTGCCCGAGCAAATCAGGCACGCGCACTTGTACTCACCCCCACTCGCGAGCTCGCCGCTCAAGTGGAAGAAAGCATTAAGACCTATGGTAAATATTTACCATTACGTTCTGCCGTTGTGTTTGGTGGTGTAAAGATAAACCCACAAATGATGCGTATGCGTCGTGGTGTTGATGTGTTAGTGGCTACCCCTGGGCGACTTCTGGATCTCTATCAACAAAATGCCATCCGTTTTGATGAGTTAGAAGTGCTTGTTCTGGATGAAGCTGATCGTATGTTGGATATGGGATTTATCCACGATATTCGTAAGATTATTAATTTACTGCCACAAAAACGTCAGACCTTAATGTTTTCAGCCACGTTTTCCAAAGAAATCCGTGAGCTGGCAAAACGTCTGGTGAAGAATCCTGTCGAAATTTCTGTCGCCCCAGCCAACACCACAGCAAAAAAAGTGAAACAGTGGATTATTCCTGTCGATAAAAAACAAAAACCCGCTTTGCTGAATCAACTTATCCAGGATAATAACTGGTATCAGGTTCTGGTCTTTTCCAGAACAAAACATGGTGCCAACAAACTCACTAAATACCTGGAAGATCATGGGCTGAAAGCCGCCGCCATTCATGGTAATAAAAGCCAAGGTGCGAGAACACGAGCACTTGCCGACTTTAAATCCAATACCATTCAAGTGTTAGTGGCAACAGATATTGCCGCGCGCGGTTTAGATATTGATCAACTGCCCCATGTTATCAATGTTGATTTGCCTAACGTGGCTGCTGATTATGTGCATCGAATTGGTCGAACTGGACGTGCGGGTGCCGCAGGTGAGGCCATCTCCTTGGTCAGTGCCGATGAAATCGATCAGCTCAAAGATATTGAAAAATTAATTGGGAATAAACTGGAACGTGTGTATGTGGATGGTTTTGAACCCACACATGATGTGCCTGATAGTTATAGCTTAACGAAAAAGACCTCGGCCAAGCGTCATCCGGCTAAACCACGCTCAGCCAGACCGCATTCGGAAAATACGTCAGCGAAACGTCCTGCTCGGCGCCCACCCAGAAACAAACCATTGAATAAAACTAATAAAAAGTCTGGCTAACCATCAATTGGCGTAAGGGACGTTTTGTTTCTTTGCGCCTTTTCATCTTTACTTCATGTTGATGTTGTAAATTAAACATCACTTAGAACCATTTCTGCTTCCCGCCAGACAGATCAACGCACTAACAAGCTTCCATTAGTAAAAATTGTTTATTCGATGTAATCTTCATTAACAGCCTTAACAAATATTTACATCTTCGGGAACTAAGCGGTGACCAGCTACCTAAATATGCGATAACAGCCGTAAACGGAACAACATGAAGAATCATTATCATTGGAAAAGAGTCTGCCTATTTTTGTTTGTTTTGTCTGGTTTTCTCAGTACATCAAATCTCTATGCTGAAACACCTGTTTCAGTTATATCGCCAGAAAAATCGAAAGTAAGTGATAACTTAACACTCTCAGGAACCCTCACCGCTGAAAAGCGAGCCATGCTCTCACCCCGTGTAGATGGCTTGGTTTCAACTGTATTAGTGGATGCTGGCAGTCAGGTAAAAAAGGAGACGTTTTACTCGAACTTGATCCCGCTTTATCTAAACAAGTGCTCGCTCAGGCAAGAGCGGCGACCGCTGAAGCAGAAGCGGCTCGTGATGAAGCAAAGCGCCTGGTTAACGAAGCCAAAGGCTTACGGGAGAAAAATTATATTTCAGCGAGTGAAAATGCCAGCCGTTTATCAAACTTAAATCTTTCTGAAGCTGCACTTATGGCAGCCAAGGCAGCAGAAGCATCTGCTCAGGAACAGTTAGCTCGTCATCATCTTCCAGCGCCTTTTTCTGGAGTTATCAGCGCTAAACTGACTGAGGTGGGTGAATGGGTCAATCGAGGTACCACTGTGCTGGAACTGGTGGCGACCGATAAAGTCCGCTTAGATGTCAAAGTCCCTCAAGAACGTTTTTCAGAAATTAACCAGCAAAATCAGGTAGAAGTCATTCCCGATGTTTTTCCAGATAAACGCTTCAAAGGCACCATCAATGCCATTGTGCCGGTCAGCGATCCTCAGGCAAGAGCTTTTTTAGTCCGAATTCTGATTGATACTGGCGACATTAGCTTATTACCTGGCACCTCTGCCCAAGCCATCATTGGACTCAATGATAATCAGCAAACTCAACAGCGCATCATCATCCCACGCGATGCTTTACTGCTACATCCTGACGGAGGCTATAGTGTTTTTATTGTTGAGAATGGCATAGCTAAGCGTCAGAAAGTCCAGATTGGCAACCAAAGCAGTCAGGGTGTCACCATTCTGTCAGGCATCACATTAGAAGATAAGGTCGTCACACGTGGTAATGAAGTTTTACGAGACGGAGAAAACGTCACGCTTGTTGACCAAGAACAATAACCAGGTGTCATTTCATCATGCTTGAAGCCCCCATTAGAAACGGAAAGCTGCTCACGGTCATTGTTCTGATCATTATGGTGCTGGGTATCGCCGCGGCAAAACGTATCCCCGTACAAATGATTCCTGATCTTGATGTGCAAACCATCAGCGTCGTCACGGGATGGCCCGGTGCCACACCACAGGATATTGAAAAAGAAATCCTGATAGAACAAGAGCGTTATCTGCGAAGTGTTCCCAATCTGGCGCGAATGGAGTCACTGGCCGATACCGGACAGGCCACCATTGAGCTTGAGTTTCCATTTGGTGTGGATATTAATGAAACATTAATTGAGGTCTCTAACGCGCTCAGTCAGGTCTCCAATTATCCCGAAAATGTTGATCAACCTCGTCTCTACAGCAGTTCATTTTCTGAAAATGCCTTTATGTATTTTGCTGTGACCCCACTGCCTGGCAACCCTCTGAGCCTGGATATGGATATGGTCACTGACTTTATCGATGATGATGTCAGACCTAGAATGGAACGTGTAGCAGGTGTGTCTGAGGTTCAACTTCGAGGTGGTGCTGAAAGACAAATACAGATCCATATTGATCCTGCAAAACTGGCGCAGCGTGGACTCTCTCTAACTGATGTCCGAGATGCTATTCGTGAGCGTAACAGAGATACCTCAGCCGGTGATCTTGATGATGGTAAGCGTCGCTATTTTATTCGAACGGTCGGTCGGTTTAAGGATGTTGAAAGCCTGAAAGAACTGACACTTGCCCACCGAAATAACACCGACATCAAACTCAAAGATGTAGCGGAAGTCCGCCTAGATCATTATGAAGTCCGGGGCTTATCCATCGTCAATGACGAAGCCGCACTGACCATGGCAGTAAAACGTGAAACAGGCTCAAACGTTATTGATATCAAACAGGCCATGCTGAAAGAAGTGGATGAGATTCGGCAAGATCAACTTCATCCTAACGGTTTAACGATTTCGTTAATTGGTGATGATGTTCGCTATGTTCAGGCCTCGGTAGAAAAGGTCACACAAAATCTGGCTCTAGGGGCTATTCTCGCGACACTTATTCTGTATTTATTCTTGCGTTCAGGCAGAGCGACCGTAATTGGCCTGCTCGGTATGCCGGTGTGTACGATTGCTGCTTTTATTGGTCTATTAGCCTTTGATCGCACCATCAATGTCATCTCACTGGCGGGGATCGCCTTTGCTATCGGTATGACAGTGGATAACACGATTGTGGTACTAGAGAGCATTGAGCAGGCGCGTCGACGTGGCCTGGACCGTATTCAAGCCGCGATCACTGGTGTAAAAGAAGTCTGGACCGCGGTACTGGCCTCCAGCATGACCACCGTACTCGTATTTGCACCAGTATTATTTGTCGATGAAGAAGCCGGGCAGCTTTATTCAGATATTGCTATTGCGATATCGACAGCGATATTAGCCTCCATGTTATTCGCCGTCGCTGTCGTACCTGCTGCTTGTGCCCGCGTTGGCTTTGGTGATGACCGTGATCATGGTGATGATTTGAGTCATCCCGGCCCGATTTTAAAAATGGTCAGCTGGCTCAATACTTCGCCCTTTAAACGCCTCCTTTCCATTGTCATTATTTTTACCTGCACAATGGGTGCTGGCTGGTATTTACTTCCACCGGCCGAATATTTACCAGAGGGTGAGGAACCGAAAGCGTTCAGTATGATGGTGGCTCCACCTGGCTATAACTTACCTGAAATGCGTTTACTGGCAGATGATATCCGCCAGCATTTAAGTGAAGCCTTGCAGGCTGACCCAAATAAATTTGATGAGGATGAACACAAACTACCCGCCCTGAAATATTATTTTCAGCGTATTAATCCAGGCTCAATATGGATTCTGAGTGAACCTGTTCGACCACAAGACTTAGAAGCCATGATGGATGCACTGACATCCATGTTTAAGGAATATCCAGGCATGCGTGGCTTCTCAAACCGTGGCTCAATTATTTCCAGCAGCCAAGGCGGCACACGAGCCGTGAATCTTGATATCTCTGGTGCCGATCAGGAAAGCTTCTATAGTACAGCTGAATACGCAATAAGACGTGCTGAAAAGCTGTTTGGTAACCCACAGATTGAATCCGAACCTTCCGCCTTGTCTTTAGATCAACCCTTAGTCGAAATTCGTCCAAACTGGGATCGACTAGCTGAGATCAATATGTCTGCAGATGATTTTGGTTACACAGTCGCGGCACTGAGTGATGGCGCTTATGTGGACGAGTTTTTTATGAATGATGACAAAATTGATATGTTCATCTTCAGCACCGCCGGACAAAACCAAACCCTGTCCTCACTGGCTAATGTGCCTATCATGACGCCACAAGGGACTGTTTTACCCTTAAATGCACTAGCCAATATTGTGGATACAGTTGATAGCGATCAGTTACGACGTGTGAATGGTCGTCGTACCGTCACTTTATTGATTATTCCGCCAAGAGAGATCGCGCTGGAAACTGCCGTGAATCAGGTTCGTACTCAAATGCTGCCCAATATGCAGGCAGAGGGTGAAGTGGCAAAAGGTGTGTCTATCAGCATATCTGGGGCCGCCGATCAGTTAGATGCCACTCGTGAATCCTTATCAGGCAACCTGGTCATTGCCTTAATTCTTATTTATTTGCTGCTGGTCGCTATTTTTAGTCACTGGTGGTATCCACTGCTGATTCTCGCGACAGTCCCTCTAGGCATCGCCGGTGGTATTGTTGGCTTAGCGGCGGTAAATGCCGCTGGGCCAGTGCTAAATATCTTTGGTCTACCCGCCATTATTCAGCCATTCGATATGATTACCATGCTCGGTTTTGTGATTTTACTGGGTACAGTCGTCAATAACCCGATTCTGATTGTTGAACAGGCACGAAGAAATTTGGAAGATAAAGCTGTATCGGTTCGTGATGCCGTCAATCAGGCCGTTGCCACGCGCTTACGTCCAATTTTGATGTCCACTGCCACTACCGTATTTGGTCTAGCACCTTTAGTCTTTATTCCAGGTGCTGGTACTGAGCTCTATCGCGGTGTCGGTATCGTGGTACTGGTTGGGATTTTATGTTCAATGATTGTCACACTGACCTTTTTACCCAGTTTATTAATTACAGTATTGAACTGGGCTGAACGCTTTTCTTCCAGAAAAAAGAGATATCAACGACATAAGATTAGAACTAAAAAGCGAATAACAATGTGTTTATTACAAGACTTTAGTCACTAAAAAGTGTGGGCCGATTTCTGGAATAATAAACTCTTTGGAAGCCTGCTTATAACCTGAGTTTGTATAGAAACCCATTGCTGTGCTTCTGGCATTAGCCCAGATTAGCTCTGCATCTTGCGATTCTGCATAGTCTTCTCCAGCACTCAATAGTGCTTTTCCAAGCCCTTTACCTCGATAATTTGTCGCTGTCGCCATCGCCCTTATTTGATAGGTGTTAGTCTGCTTAAGCAAAGGATTATCCTTCAAATAAACTGATACAACTCCTACGATAGTGCCTTTTTCATCCACAGCACCAAAATGTCTGGTAGTGACAGCCTTATCACCCTCAAACACACATTGAGAAAGCGGTTTACCAGAACGCAGAACTTCACTTCTTAAGCTTAATGTTTCATCGGCAGTGATTGTTTTAATCTTCATTTTTCAATATAAGCAGCGTTAACGTTCTGCTAGTTGCATATGCAGCAATGGATAAGGTTTACCCTGACCATCAACAGCTGAACGTCCAACCACGGCAAAACTAATGTGCTCATAAAAGCCTAATGCCTGTCTGTTTTGTTCATTCACATCGACCTTATTTGCACCGAGATCATTTATTGCGTGAGTAGCAAGTCTTACCCCAACTCTCTGCCCTCTTGCTTCTGGTGAAACGAACAACATCTCAATATTGCCATCACTCACACCACAAAATCCGACTATTTCACCATCATCACGTTTAGCAATATTTAACTCAACCACATCAAAATAGTTTTCCAATATCAATGGTTTCAATACCTGAAGATCCTGCTCGGCCAGAAAATCATGCGTTGCTCTAACAGAGCTTTCCCATATTTCTATCAGCTTTTGATAATCTGCTTTTGTTGCTTTTTCAATCCGCATTATTATTTCAATCAAAAATTTTCAAGGCAGCATTCTGAAGTGTAATGCCTATAACATCAAATAGAGAAAACCTCCCTTGTCATGGCAACAAGAGAGGCATGTCTTAAAAGTCGATGGTGGTAGAGACGGTGAATGTACGTGGTGCACCATAAGCCATACCACTCCAGGTATCGACACCAGACCAGTAATCACGATCAAAGACATTATGAATACCGGCACGAATCGTGACATCTTTACCGGCCACCAGCAGACCATAACGTGCGCCTAAGTCGAGCCGGGTCCAGCTGGGTATCTTCTGAGTATTGGTCTGATTCACGTATTGTTTGCCAGTGTAGATCAGGTTTGCCGTCCAGGTTAACTCAGGCACCATTGGCATATCCCATTCGGCACTGATATTCGCCTGCCGCTCAGCTACACCGACAGGTGTATTACCTTTGGTTGCAGGATTATTAGTTTTATTTAATTCCGCATCCAGCAACATGAAACCACCTAATACACGGATATCCGACGTTAATTGACCGAAGACATTCATTTCAATACCTCGGTTACGTTGCTCACCCGAAACAGACGAGATATTGTTCACTGTTTGATAACTGGGCTTTTCAATCTGAAACAAGCTGACTGTCGAGGTAAACTCACCAAAATCGACCTTAGCTCCTACTTCATATTGCTTGGTTTTATAAGGCTCAAATACTTCACCCGCATTCGCTGAACTATCAGGAGCAATATCGCCTTTGCTCAGACCTTCGCTACGGTTGGCATAGAGCGATACATTTTCCCAGGGTTTAAATACTATGCCGACCATCGGTGTTAAGGCACTTTCATTGTAATGAGTAGTGACGGCACCTGTGCTGGCATTAAAGCTGTCTGATTCCACCTGCTGCCTTCTGACGCCCAATGTCAGTTGCACTCTGTCATCCAGAATAGACAAAGTATCTGCTAAGGCAATCCCCCGCAGCCGACTCTCACTGACTCTGGGCGCATGCTGCGGATTAGCAACTATAATCTCAGCCTGATCGGTCGGTGAATACAGATTATTTAAATAGGAAGAACTGGCATTGATTGTCGCTTTTTCGAGCTGATCGCGATACTCGGTTAATTGCAGCGTCATATTGTGATTAATCATACCCGTGTCAAACCAGCCTCTCAGGCCGGTACTGACGGTATATCTATCCACATTAAAATCCGCATTACTTGGTGTAACGGTCACATCACCAGATGCACTCGTAATGCTAGGGTAGCCAAATAATCTGGATACACGGGTTCTGCCTACACCGATATCAGCAAAAAGGGTTAATTGGTCATAGATGTCATATTCGGCTTTGACCAGTAATGATTTGTCATCCACCTTCGACCATTCCGAGTCCTGAGTAATATTATGTTCACCATCCGGGGCCGATGGGACATCCACACCACTGGCTAACCAGAGATGGCGCAATGGGGCATCGAGATCTTCTTTTTGATGAATAAGATCGGCTGTCACTCTCAGTTTTTCGCCCTGATAATCCAAAGCTAAGGCCCATGAATCGACCTCGCGTGATTGGTTTTCACGTTCGGTATCACCATCACTGACAGTACCGTTAAATCTGACCCCAAATTGCTCGTCATCACCAAAACGTCGACTCAGATCAAGATGGCCTTTTAACTGACTATCAGAAGCATAAGATGCGGTAAATCGTGTTAAGTCTTCATCCAGAGCACGTTTGGGCACGATATTGATACTGCCGCCAACACTACTGTTTGGTGACATGCCATAGATCATAGACGCTGGGCCTTTTATAACCTCGACTCTGTCGACATAATCAGCCAACACCCGGTAATTAGAAGCCACACCATACACACCATCAAAGGCGATATCGCCTGAATTACCTTCATTCATAGTAAACCCACGAATACGGAAAGAATCCAGCATGCCACCACTCACATGTGCTGTTCTAATTGAAGGATCTGTCGCCACTACATCGGCTAATGTCTCTGCTTGTATATCGTCAATATAATCACTGGTGAAGTTAGTCATATTAAACGGAGTATCCATCACATCGCGATTACCTAAGATACCGACACGACCTTGTTTGGCTACCTGACCACCGGCGTACTTTTCCATTTGTAATGACTTTCTTACTACTTTTGCATTGATATCAATGGCATTTAATACCACTTCATCATTTGCTACAGCTTTAATCACAAAGCCTGTCCCGGTATTTTCTGCTTTAAGCTTATGACCGCTTAATAATGTAGCTAACGCATTCTCTGGCGTGTATAAACCTTTAATTGCTTTTGCTGATTTATTTTTTACAAGATCGGTATTCACCACGATGGATATATCTGCCTGACTGGCAAGTTGAGTGAGACTGATTGATAAAAAACCTGCAGCAATGTCAATTGGCTTTTTGCCACTCTCTACTGCCGAAGCAATGGAAAGCCAGCTTAATAAAAACACCATCAGGCTATAGCGAAACCGTGCTGGTGAAAGAAAACGATTGATAAACATGAGACTCCCTTATTTCATTTGTCTTATTAACGTTGACGAATGAGATAAGGAAATCACCACCAAGAACATCATTTTATTATTTTGATGTCATCGTAATCGTTGTCCACCACGGAGTGAGTGTGCTGACTTTTATTGGGAATGAATCTGCTAATAAGGCTAATGCCTCCAGCGGCTTATCTAGAGGCAGTACCGCTGAGACATGATAATTATCTAACGGTTGATCATCAAAGTAGATATACCCTTTATGAAAACGACTCAGAATCGCAAGCACATCCCCTAACGGCATACCATCCACCATTAACTGGTGTTTGTCCCACATCAAGCTTGCATCGCTGACACTAAAGTCAGTAACCTTCCCCAGATGTTCTGCATAAACACGAATCTGCTGTCCTGGGTGAATAGGTTTAACATCACACCCTTGTCGCTGACAGGTCGCCGCTACACTAGATTCGATCACTTTCAGTAAACTGTAATCGTCCCGCTTATCCACACTAAACTCTGTACCCAGAGCGGTGAGACGACCGTGCTCTGTTCTCACTACAAACGGTCGCTGCGGATTTTTACTGACCTTGACTCGTATCTCCCCTTTCAACAGATGAATGGTTCGTTGAGTGTTATTAAAATCGACATTAATAGCGCTATCACTACTCAACGTGATAACTGAATTATCTGCCAGGGTGAAGGATTGCCATTGTCCCACATCTGTTTTTTTATCGGCCATCTTCAGCGTAATGCTATTTGGCAACCAAGTAAGTATTGGCAGAAAAACGACCATTAGCAGCACAAATGTTTTTGCCAGGGTTTGCCAGGAATGTTGATGATGTCTGTCATTGACCGAGACAGATAATGCCGCCTTCGATGCTGACCGGGGGAATTGCTGAATACTGCCCAACATGGCGTTTAACTTATCCACCGCATCGGCATGGCGCGGATCCCGGTTTTTCCAGTCAAAGAAGGCTTGTTTTTGTGTTGCTGACGGTGGGTTTTCTTCATCAGACATTAACACAAGCCACTCTGCAGCTTGAGTAGAGATATTTTCCGAATCTGTCCTTTCAGCTGATGAATTCGTGGACATTAATACGACTCTGTTTCAAACACCTGCTGACAGGCGACTAAACTTTGAATCAAATACTTCTGCACCATACTTGTGGATACACCCAGTTTTTTGGCAATAGCAGACTGGGTTAAACCATCAATATGCCGAAGAATAAAAGCTTGTCTGACATGTATAGGTAACTTATCTAACGCCTGAGAAATATTATCCAATGCATTGATCGCCACATAAACATCTTCTGCTGATGGTATTGGTTCAGCATCATCCAAGCTAACTTTTAACTCTTCTAAATACGCTTGTTCCAATAAAGAGCGGCGCCGTTTATCAATTAATAAGCGTTTGGCAATGGTCAGCAACCAAGGACGAGGTTCTTCGATTTGAGTTAAATCTCTTTGCTTACTGATAACATTAACAAAGGTGTCCTGTGTGAGATCTTTGGCATTTTGTGAACAGCCTAATTTTTTACATAACCATCCAGTCAACCAATAGTGATGATTTTCATACAACGAGGTGATGAAACTGCTTTCATCACTCGGCTGATTAAAAGCAATCTGTTTATTACTCGACATGTTCAGCGGTGAAACCGTAAAAGATATTAATGATAACTATTATCATTTAAACACATATCGTATGCAAACTTTTGTTTTTATTAGAAAGCAAATTTATTTCATTTGCATACAACTGTATTATTCCATCTATAAAACAGATTTACAGTTAGTGTCTCAACTTAAGCGATACTGCCGGAGAAAAGAATGAAACAAACGGGAAAAATTAACTACCTTGAAATTCCCTCTCAGGATTTAGACAAAACCAAAGCTTTTTTTAGTAATGTGTTCGGGTGGAAATTTATTGATTATGGTCCAGATTATATAGCCATCGAAGACGCGGGTATTGATGGTGGATTTTATAGAACGCCACTTTCATCGACTCAAGATGCCGGTAGCGTGTTGATTGTGCTTTATAGCGAAACGTTAGAGACTACCCTTGAACACGTAAGAGCGGCTGGCGGTGAAATTGTTAAAGACATTTTTTCATTCCCCGGTGGACGCCGTTTTCATTTTACAGATCCAAATGGTAATGAATATGCAGTCTGGTCCGAATAAACTCACACTCACTTTTTATGATTCATGGCGTCGTTTCAGGTAGCTACCAAATTGAAAGATAAGAAAACCTATCAGCGACAGAACAATAGCAATTTCATACCTACGGTAAGCGACTGAAAGCCCTATTGCACCTGTTAACCATATTCCAGCCGCATTGGCTGTTCCCATCGCTCTACCAGACTCTTTAACAATAGCACCACCACCGATGAATCCCATACCGGTAATCACGCCATACATCACTCGTGCTTCCGCATCACTTCCTTGATAGACATCCATTGCGACTAGCATAAAGGCACAACAAGCAATAGACACTAAAGGATAGGTTCTTAAACCGGCCCCCCGGTATCGACATATTCTCTATTCATTGCGATAGGTAGAGCTAGGATAAAAGCAATACCGATTTGATATAAATTAAACCAAACCTGATCAAAGTTAATTTCGGGCATGATGCTATCTCATTGAGTTGTAAGTCCTACCATGCCATTAGCGAGTACTTTAATTCAACGTTTTTTGTTCAACAAACAAGAGTTCTTCGGTATCAAATCCAGCTGCTTTTGCTTTATTGATAAAGCGTTGTTTTACCTCATCAGACACTGTAGGTGTTCGTGAGAGTAACCATAAATAATCATGATTCGGACCCGAAACAAAGGCATAACGATAATCATCATCTAGTTCAAAGATGACATAACTTCCATAGAATGGACCAAAAAATGAAACTTTCAGATGACCTTTATGAGGACCATCAACAAAGTAGGCTTTACCTTCTGCTTGTTTCCACTCTTTTTCTTCTGCTGAGTAACCACGGTTAATCACTTTGACACCACCATCTCCTTTTAGAGAATATTGTGCCGTGACGTTACTTAACCCCCGCTCAAAGCCATGATCTAATCTGGCTATTTCATACCAATTTCCGAGATAGCGATTTAGAACAAAATTATCTACTGCTGTCACGCCTTTTGGTGTGCCAGTACAAGCCACAGCGCTGATAACTAAAAAAAACAGCATCCCGAATAGACGCATATCTCTCTCCTTTGATTATTATTATGGATGAGGCTATATCAGTAGGACACAAACAGGCGCTATTGTTTCCCTTTAGACACTATAAAAAACTAAAATGCCAGTAAGGCTTTGACTCCAATGTATACAGCACTAAAAAAGCCAATCAAAAATACTAGCGAACGGTATGTATCCATATCGAGAATGTAGAACAACGGATGGAACAGTCGGCTTAACAAAAACAAACCCGCCGGGTAACTAAAATCTGCCAGGTTCAGGCCTGAGGCATAGGCCAACAAGCTCATAGCAGAAAATAAAATCAACGACTCCCAAGCATTATGTTGAGCGGCGAGTACCCGCGCCCCCAACCCGGTCATATGTGCTTGTTGTGCACGTGGGTAATGGTTATCAAATTTGCCAAACTGTTTATATCGACAATAGCCACCTAACATGGCCAATAACATTGGTAGAATCGCTACAATAAATAACACCCATAATAGAACTGGCATAAATCACTCGCTTTATTTAGAAAACACATTGTTTAATGCATTCATCAATGACTGTTGAAAACGTTCAGGATCTTGAATTTGAGGAGAATGCCCCAAGTCATCGAATAACACTAAATGTGATCCTGGAATCGCTTTTGCTGTTTTTCTCGCTAACACTGGGTAATTACCCAGTCGTTTTTTCACCTCATCAGAGACGAAAGCTTTACCAATCGCGGTATTGTCTTTTTCGCCAATAAATAACCAGGTCGGCACCGAAAGCTGATCAAATTCATGCACTACAGGTTGCGTTAGAATCATGTCGTAGTGAATAGCCGACAACCAGGCTGAATCTTCCTTATCTGCTTTGTATGGCATCATCAACATATCGATCCAGTGTTGATAATCATCACGCCACTGACCTGCATAATAGGTGTTTTGCTGATAGTTTCTGGCTTTTTTAGCGGTCAGACCTAACTGGTTTTTATACCAGTCTTTAATCGACACATAAGGCACACCTTTCGCTAACCAATCTTCGAGCCCAATGGGGTTTACTAGAAATAAAGCATCAACATTATCCGGATACAATAGGGCATAACGTGTGGCTAGCATTCCACCCATTGAATGTCCGACTACCACTGCTTTATCAATTTTTAACTGGTTTAACAGGCTTCTGCTATTGGTTGCCAGTTGATGAAAGCTGTACTGATAATCAATAGGCTTGGATGATTTGCAAAAGCCTATCTGGTCGATTGCCACAACACGATAACCGGCAGCTGACAGCGCGCGGATAGTCTCCCCCATGTGGCTGCACAGAAGTTTTTACCATGTAACAGAACGACGGTTTTCCCGTTCGCTTCAGTAGTCGGTTTTACATCCATATATGCCATTTCAAGCTGCTTTTTCTGGCTGGAAAGAGACATAAACTGGACTGGATAAGGATAGTCAAAATTCTCTAATCTGAAACCGGATTTATTCTTTGCTGATGCGGCGCTGCAGATGAGCAACAAAACGACAAAAAAACTCAGGATGCGGAACATATATGTCATCACTACCTTATTACCTTTTTAAACTTAGTTTGCCTTAACATCATTAATGATATTTGGCGGCTGTAATGAAAATATTAAATGATTCACACCAAATCACTACAGCCTGATAATCAGTCGGACTAATACCCTCAGGCATATCCAGCATAAAACCATTAAAGGTTCTGACATCACCTACTTTTATCATCTTATCTTTATTGGCTAGAAACGCTTGTTTCGTTTCAACAAACAGAGGAGATAAATACAACTTGTAATCTGGACCAGGTGTAATCTGTCCATCAAAGGCGATCTTGTCAGCACTGATGTAGACCGTGCCGCTACCATAATGCAGCACATCACTCCCCTCAAGATCACGTTCAAAGTCGCCGGTGAATAGTGCTGAGGTGGCCACTTGACCAATCTCAACCATCGAAGGTTTATCTGGCTGCGTGAGAATAGGTAATGCATAAATGCCCAAGGCAAACCCCATTACCAGCATGACACTATGAGTGAGTAACAGTAATACTTTCTTCATCGCACTCCCCTCTCATATGACTATCATCGTTGAGCAGATAGCGTTTGTATATGGTTTTTATTGTTTTCTATTTCCTGCTGTAAGTGTTTTATTTCTTGTAAATGCTGTTGCAGCACTACTCGCATATTTTCTAATACTGTGGGATCACGTGTGGCAACCATGCCATTACCCACATCATAAGTCTGCTGCTGCAAGGCCTCATATTTCGCCTTATTTTCTACCGCCAAATCATCAATTTGGCGTTGTAGCGCTATATTCTTTTTCTTGAGCGTTAAAATTTCTTGAATTCGCGCATCTTCTTTGTAAGCGGCCGTGCGTTGCTTTTGTTGATCAATATCGTCTTTAGAAGGCTGATGAAGTTTTATTTCAACCTTTTCAGACTGTGACAGGCAAGGTTTATCCTGAAAATGCACCTGGCCTTTTTCAGCACATTTATAAATATCTGCCTGAGCAACCATGCTGATGCCCAGAATTAGTAACAATAAAACACGTAACATCCTTAACCTCCAAAATCCTTTTGGGATGGACAACTCAAAGATGATAAGACTCCAGTCTTTCTACCTCATGTTTTGAGCCCAGAATAACGGGTACACGCTGATGAATAGATTCGGGTTGTAGAGACAGAATACGTTCTCTACCCGTACTACTAGCCCCTCCTGCTTGCTCAATGATAAAACTCATCGGGTTGGCTTCATACAGCAGTCGTAACTTCCCACCTTGCTGTGCGATACGACTATCGAGTGGATACATAAAAATCCCTCCACGTGTCAAAATGCGATAGACCTCGGCGACCATGGAAGCATTCCAGCGCATATTGAAATTCTTCTCACGCACACCATCTACACCTTGAATACATTCATCAATATAGCGTTTAACGGGTGGTTCCCAATAACGCTGGTTCGACATATTAATTGCAAACTCAGACGTGTCCTCTGGGATCTGCATATCCGGATGAGTCAAAATAAACTCACCCACTTCTCTATCCAAGGTAAAGCCATTTACACCAAAACCAGTGGTAAGAATGAGCATAGTGCTGGGACCATACACACAAAAACCGGCGCAGACTTGCTCTTTGCCTTTTTGTAAAAAATGTTCGTGACTGGGATTTTCAATGCCTTCAGGACAGCGTAATACGGAAAAGATGGTACCTACGCTCAGATTGATATCGATATTGCTCGATCCATCTAATGGGTCAAAACAAAGTAAGTACTTACCTTTTGGGTAATCATCAGAAATAGTGATAATGTCATCGATTTCTTCTGACACCATCGCCGCCAGATGACCGGTCCAGTTTAAGTGCTCCACCATGACATCATTGGTCAGAATATCGAGTTTTTTCTGATGCTCGCCCTGCACATTATTGCTGTTAGCGTAGCCTTCCAGACCTAAAATACTACTTCGATTGACCAGGTTTGCGATTTTTTTACAGGCACTAATGACATCATTCAACAGTCCTGTTAAATCACCTGTCGCTGATGGGTGAGCACGTTGCGTTTCAACAATGAATTGATTAACTGATTGTCCGATATCAGACATAAAGACATCCCCGTCATTAACACATTAAAGCTATCATCATTTCTAACACGGAGAGAAAAGAAACCCGGCTAGAAGCCGGGTTTTTCTGGTTTAAATCTTAATTAAAATCTCACCCATGCCTATGCCGGAAACATCGCCAGCATAGCGTTGAACACGTGAAAAAGGTTCAATCTCGGCAAACTTGGTATCAAACTTTTTAAATGACGCAAACATCAGCGGCAAAAACGCTAATGTATGTGAACCACAATCATTAAAGTTAGCAGATATACCTTGTTTCGGTGCTGAGGTCAGTAATAAGGTGCCACGTTTCATCGCGTAACCAAAATGTTTACCCACGTTACCTAATACGGCAATCGTCCCTGACACCATTCTTGAGCCACAGTAATCACCGGCATCACCTTCAATAAAGATATAGCCGCGACGCATGTGATCACCTGTTCTTGCACCTGTATTACCAGTGACAATCACAGTACCACCCGTCATACCATTCTTATAACCAATACGGGCACCACCCAGGAAATCACCGGCATTACCATTAACCTTAATGGTACCGCCTTTCATTTCACAGGCAGTGTAAATGCCGGTATTACCATTAACGGTGATATCGCCAGCTTCCATAAACTGTCCAAGATAAGCGCCTGCATTTCCATCCACAGTTATCTTACCCGTGGTTATTGCATGACCGATATGATCCAGTTTATCTGAGGCTTTAGCGAAATGAATATTCGCAACATCATCACCCTGAATATCAAAAATCTCATCCGTACGTACAGCTTGGTTACCAACCACTAGGGTGGTTGCTGCAATTTCCGCCGTTGTTTTATCAGCCAATTTGTCGGCTGTTAATGGTGAACAATCCACCCGCTGTGCAGGTGATGTTTTTAACGTGAATGTTAATGCACTCATGCCATGATCTCCTGCAAGTGGAAGTGGTATGGACCTAATTTACCGCCATAGTTACCCGCGCTGATACGACGAATACCATTTTCAGCACCTAAATCACAGACCGCCTGTATACCCACACGCATTGCTTTATCAATATCTTCTTTGGTCAAACCGTCAATTACAATTTCCATGACCGATTCAACTTCTGGTGATAAATCACTCTTAGTCTGACCTTTTAAGGTCGGACAGAAAGCATCATTGGTAGACGCATTCAGCGCTTTAAACTTGGAGCCCACTTTAGAACCTGACCTTACAACCCCGCCCGGGAAAGGCATGATGACGTTTGGAATTTTTCTCATTTCTTCAATCGCCGCTTCACACGCCGCTAATGCTTGCGCTTGTGATTCAGCTAAGACCAGGAAGTTACCACCGCCGACAGAGTCATGAACACCGGTCTTTTCCTGTGTTAAAAACTCACCATCCATGACAGGAATACGCCAGTAACGTTTACCATCAATCATTTTCGAAATCTGGAAACCGTCACCGAAATAACGCAAGTTCTGACCTAGAGCGATTTCTTTTTCGCTGTTATCCAGTCCAGAAAACAAGGCTGATGTAGGTGACGTTAAAATACATTGGCCAGCACGCGTTTCTACTTGTTTCGCCAGACCTTTACCACCCATTGCAAAGATAAGTACTGAGACACCTGGACGACCATCCGGTGTTTCACTCGGATCCAGTTCGCGCTCAATACCTGCTTCACAACCACAGGCGATAACAGAAGTCGCAAAACCGGTGAATGCTTGTGCTGAAATCATGGCCCATTTGGCATTTAATGCTGTAATAATCAGCCGTGTGCCTTTCATTGGAAAAGCTTCAGCAAACGTCTCATCTATAGTGACGCCGTTGATAATCATAACTTGCCTCCTTTTTTCAACGGCTGTACGGTCAAACTTCCGCGGCCATCATCAACGATTTCATCATCACTGATTTTGAAGTTACCCATGGTCATTGTGTGATATTTATCGAAGTATTCTTTTAATGGTTTTTCAATACCTTTGTCATATTCAGGTTTGACCACATGCGTCGTACCCCAAGTGACTTTAACCAGCTCGCCGTTTTTCACAACAATATTGCCATCTTTAAACACATAATCTGGTGAAGTGAACATCTTTTCACGATCAGCATGATCGGTATACACCGTAATATCTGCAGCAGCACCGACACCTAAATGACCACGGTCAGCCAGTCCAACCAGTTTTGCTGCACCAGCACGCGTCATAATCGCAATATCATAAAGACTGTATTCACGATCCAATGAGGCTAGATGGGTGGCATTTTGTGCTTCTGGATGCAGCGTAGACAGCATATCGTTACGGAAAGACTTATCCATCAATAATTTAATTAAATGTGGGTAGCTGGTAAACGGTGCACCATTGGGGTGATCTGTGGTCAGGAAGATACGCCATGGATCATCCACCATCAGGAAGGTTTCCAGACCAATCATCCATTGCAAGGCATTTACAAAGCTTTGATCTTTGTATTTGAATGGAACAACACCACAACCACCATCACATTCGATATCCATACACACCCATTTATTAGGATGGGCATGTTTGCTGCCATCAAACTGACGCATATTATCGCCAGAGGCGGTCACTGTCTGACCAAACAGAATCTGACCAACGTCAACGGTGATATTTTTGTTTCTATTGATAGATTCAGCGATCTCAGCTGCACCTGATGAGAATTTAAAGTCCCCTTCAGTGCCATAACTATGGAACTGAATATGGGTTAAATGCATCGGCAAGCCTTCAATACCTTGAATCGTATCGAGTGTCGTATCTTTGTTACCTGGTACACCTAGATTACAACCATGAACATGTAAAGGATGTGGCACACCCAGTTCAGTCACCGCACGAGATAAACGCTGCAAAATCTCACGTGGAGAGACGTTATAAAAACTGTTTTTCTCATCCAGATCCAACTTACGTTGGTTAAATTTAAATGCATTAATACCACCGGGATTGACCACTTTCAAACCAATAGCCTGACTGTGTGTTAATGTCCAGGCCACATAGTTATTAATGGCTTCCTGATCTTCATTGGCCGCCATCATGCGTAATAGGAAGTCATCGCTTCCCAACATGGCATAACCACCTTTATCGATAATCGGTGTGTCATGCATTTCCATATGTGCCTGACGCGCATTAACTGGCATCACCGCAGGTTCAAATCCGGCTGTGTAGCCCATTTCAGCGTAACGATAACCTGTTGTTAGCGTACTTGGTGCAGCATGACCGCTACCGCTTCGCATGAGTTCTGTACGTTCAATTAACGATTCGGCATGATCTTCCGGTAGCATAGTACGGGCAATATTGACCTTACCGCCACCAATATGGGTGTGCATATCGATCGCGCCAGACATAACGACTTTGCCACGGACATCAATTTCTTCGTCGACTTTTCCGTCCGCTGGTGCGTCTACAATTCGACCATCGCGGATATAAATATCTCTCACTACATCATTTTGCCCATGTTCTGGGTCAAAAATGCGTCCACCTGTTAATTTTGTCAGCATATTTTTTCTCCGTTTACAGGGCTTTCTCAACAGCCGTTAATACCTCATGTGTGCTGGGTAAACCACTGTCACGTAATTTTGTAAGTGGAAGTGATACTGAGCTATCACAACGGAATGTTCGTCCTACATGGTCGATACCGGGAACCCCCACCGGAATAAAGACTTCTGGTTCACTCTCAAACGTCATTCCAGAACGGCCTAAAACAACTGTTGCTGCGTCAGTTTTTGGTGGCGTTAACTTCGTGTTGAAACTGGAAATCCAAAGCAGACAGTCCACTTCTCCCTCATCCAGCATACGTTGTCCACGGTTCAGGAAGGGATCGTAATCAGGCATATTTCTGCTGAAGCTGGTTCGCATCGGATAGCCAGCTTGCCAGGATGACACGGCATTCACTGTGGTATCACCATCTTTACCACCCAACATTAATCCATTACAACGCCTGGTTTCATTGATCTCTTTTATCATTTCACACAGGTTTTGAATGCTTGCTTCAGCATGCTCCATACTCATTTCAGAGCCAGACCAAGTAAGTACAGAGTATTTTGCAGTATTAATTTTTTCTGCCAGCTCAGCAAGTTCGGAAGTGGCTATCCCACCCACAGATTCTGACTGAATTGTTTTGCCTTTGACTAAGGCCCTTAATACAGAAATGACTTCTGGCAAATCATCAATATCACACGGTAATACACTGGCTTTTCTACCTGCAGGAGAGGTGGAAGCGTCACCAGAAGGTGATTTACCGAGATAAATAACTTCCCTTGACTCAATATCCTGACCAAACATACTTTCTTGTGGCCAGATCATGCGCTCATAAAACCGAGGAAAGCCTTTTTCGATATCACTACCGACAACAATCAACAAATCAACACGATTTCTGACCTCAGTCAGTGTGGTTGTCATGTAACCAGTGTCTTGTAGTACCAGAATATTTTTGAAAGCGTTATCAGAATAAAAACTATCAACCGTAGCTCGCGTCATATCGGCGAGTGACATTGCCGCCCTGGCACCATTTAAATCAGTCGCCATTCCACCTATTAGAGGTTGTTTGCTTGATTTCAGCAAACCTGCAATGTGATTGACTGCTTGTTCAAATGAAACATCCTGACCTTTTATTCGTGGTGAAAGATCAGTTATCGGTGTCTCAAAACCAGGTTTGGTGACCGCATCGCCATTCTCTTTCACCGTGATGGTATTACCCTTAACTTCGATGACCAAATCATCAGAAGCAATACCACAAAAAGGACTGACTACATCTTCAAAGATGTGAGTTTCTGTATTGTCCGTCATGTCGGTGTCCTCAATTACTCAAATTACAAAACTGAAATCAGTAGCGCTTGATAATAAACAGCCTGGACCATGACAGTCACGAATTTATTCAACTTTCTATTATCAATTGTGTTTGGCCCGTAACAGTAGCGAGTCGATATTATTTTCACGTAATTGCTTTTGCAAAGCATCTGCCTTGCTGCGACCAGCAATAGGACCCACCTGAACTCGATGCCAGGTTTCTTTATTGTCTATAGTAACGCTCTGAACTTTAGACTCAATACCTAATAAGGCTAACTTCGCGCGAAAACCGTCCGCATCCGCAGCCCTCTTGAAGGAACCAACTTGTATCATATAGCTGACATCAGTTTCAGCTGACGTTTCCGCTTCTGTACTATTTGTGGCCTCAGCAGCATCTGAATCATCAGAAGGCGAAGTGACGATCGGTTGTGACCCTTTATTTTTCTTATCCACCATCACTTCCATCTCAGGAAGTAAGGTATAAAAATCAAATGTGGGTTCAACCCCTTCCTTCTTTTCAGGCTTTTTCTGCTGTTTAGACTCCGTTGTTTTTACACTACCAGACTTATCGGCTGGAACATTATCTTTAAGGTGCAGTAAAAACATCACAAAAGCACCAACAGCAAAGCTCAACAACATCGGTCCCCATGGTAGGGAACGGGATGATGGCTCGTTACGTGTATTTCTTTTTGCCGCCAAAGCTCAACCTCTTACATCGACTCAGGCGCTGAAACACCCATCACAGATAAGGCATTTCTAATCACTTGTCTGACTGCTGAGACCAGTAATAAACGTGCCTGACTTAACTCCACATCATCCACAATAAATTGATGTGCGTTGTAGTAAGCGTGAAAATCTCTAGCCAAATCAGTCAGATAGTGAGCCAACAAATGAGGGGTATGATTTAATGCTGCTGTTTCCAGAATTTCTGGATAACGTGACAGCATCGTCATTAATGTCTCTTCCTGAGGTTCTGTCAGTTTGTTCAGGTACTGTTTTGCACTATCTGGATTCCAGTCTTGTCCGCGCTCAGCCAGCTGTCTGAAAACACTACACACACGAGCATGAGCATACTGTACGTAATACACGGGGTTATCATTGCTTTGAGATTTTGCGAGCTCCAGATCAAAATCCATATGCTGATCAGCGCCACGCATCACATAAAAGAAACGCGCTGCGTCTTTACCCACTTCGTTACGTAATTCACGCAACGTTACAAACTCACCGCTTCGGGTAGACATACCTACTTTTTCAGTTCCCCGGTATAACACCGCAAACTGCACTAATAAGACATTTAATTTGTCTGCATCAAGTTGCATTGACTCGACAGCCGCTTTAACGCGTGGGATGTACCCATGGTGATCAGCACCCCAGATATCAATAATACGATCAAAACCACGTTGGTATTTGTTGAGGTGATAAGCAATATCAGAAGCAAAATAGGTAGCTTGGCCATTATCACGCACAACAACACGATCTTTTTCATCACCAAATGCCGTGGATTTAAACCACCATGCCCCTTTGTCCTGATACAAGTGACCAGCAGCTTTGAGCACTTCAACCGCTTTGTCTACATCGCCTGACTCAACGAGGGAACGTTCGGAAAACCATTCGTCATACTCTGTACCAAACTCAGCCAAGTCATCACGAATGTCATTCAGGATGGCATTGAGACCTTTATCAAAAATAATCCGATAATTGGCTTCGCCTAATAAGCTTTTCGCTTTATTGGTCAATGCATCAATATGCATTTCTTTGTCGCCACCATCAGGCTCATCCGCAGGGATATCTTCAAAAACCTGACTGGCCGAAAGTAAAAACTGGTTACCGAACTCAGTTTTTAACTCACCTGCAATATTTCTTACATATTCGCCTTGGTAACCATTACTCGGGAAAGTAAACACTTCACCAGATTCATCCAAATAACGCAGCCAGACACTGGTAGCCAGTATATCCATTTGTCTGCCGGCATCATTCACATAATATTCGCGGTGAACGTCAAAACCGACCGCGGATAGCAGGCTACTCACAACAGAGCCATAAGCAGCACCACGACCATGCCCGACATGCAAAGGTCCAGTTGGATTCGCGGAAACGTACTCTACCTGTACCTTCTTACCCTGCCCAACTTGGCTTAAACCAAACTTTTCACCTTGCTCAAGTACATCTGTGATGACTTTCTGATTCGCTTCAGCAGAAAGGAAAAAATTGATAAATCCAGGGCCGGCAATCTCAACTTTGGTAACAAACTCTGTCGCGGGCAATGCTTCAACGATTTCGGTGGCAATTTGACGAGGATTCATTTTGGCTGGTTTGGCCAGCATCATCGCGATATTGGCGGCAAAATCACCATGAGATTTATCTTTAGTTCGCTCTATCTGTATCTCAGGTAGCTCAATGTCTAAAGCGTGTTTTTGAATAAACGTAGATAAAGCCTGACCGAGCAGGTTTTTCAGTTGATTTTTCAACGTTAATGAACCTTGAATGCAATTTGAATAGTGTCGCGCATTTTACCCGATCATCCACTCGGTTTACATCCTTGATTGTCTCAAGTTTGACTACTGTATGCCTGCTTAAAGAATATCGACCGGATCGATATCAATAGACCACCTTACCTTTCGCGCCAGTTTATGTCTTGAAATCACACTGATATGTTGATCCAACAGTTGGTGTAAGGGTTTTCGTTGTGCACTACTTAATAATAATTGTGCTCTGAATCGTCCTCCCTTTTTTCCATAATGGCAGGGACAGGACCTAAAATGAGGACATCCTCAGCGAGTTGTTGATGACACTGTGCGCTGAATGCTTCTAAAAAAGCGGTGGCTTCTTCTCTATCAGCAGACTCAGCTCGAATGACCGCCCAGTTTGATGCTGGAGGTAATGCCATTTCTATTCGTTCTTGTAATAGACTTTCTGCCGTTTTTTTGTATCCATTGGAGATCAATGTTTTCCAGAAATTATGTGCGGGCTGTTCAGTCTGAATAATAACTTCACCAGACTTTTCTCCTCTACCAGCCCTTCCTGTGACTTGAGTAATCATTTGTGCCAGATTTTCTGTGGCTCTGAAGTCTGCACTATATAGGCCTTGATCCGTATCAAGCACCCCCACTAAAGTCACATCATGGAAGTCATGACCTTTTGCCAGCATTTGCGTGCCCACTAAAATTCTCGCTTCTCCCTGTTTGATATCAGCGACTAAGTCAGAAAAAGCATTCACTCTTTGTGTGGTATCCCGATCTACCCTAATCACCGGCGTTTCGGGAAAAAGTTGTTGTAAATGCTGCTCTATTTTTTCTGTACCAGCTCCATAACTTTTAAGAGAGCTGGATTCACATTCAGGACATTCCTCAACTAAACGCTGAATATAGCCACAGTGATGACAAAACAGAATATGACGATGTTGATGAACCACCATTCTTGCATCACAGTGTTTACATTTTGCTTGCCAGCCACAGTCGTGACACATCAAAACGGGAGCATAACCACGCCGATTAATAAACAAAATGACTTGATTGCCCGCATCAAGATGTTTTTTTATTGCCTTAAGTAGGATGTCACTAAAACCGTGATCAGGATTAGCCTGACTACAATCAACTAAACGTACTTTGGGTAATTGAGCACTTCCTGCACGTTGTGTTAATTCCAGAAGTTCAAAGCGTTGTTTTTTTACTTGATACAAACTTTCCAGAGAAGGCGTCGCACTTCCCATTACGATAGGAATATCGTACTTCTGAGCTCTAATCAACGCGACATTTCTGGCGTGATAGCGCAAACCATCCTGTTGCTTGTAAGAACTGTCATGTTCTTCGTCAATAATGATAAGGCCAGGTTGGCTTAAAGGAGTAAAAACGGCAGAGCGTGTACCAATAATGACATGAGCTAATCCTGCTTTTGCTAATAGCCAGGCTTGTTTTCTCTCTTTATCAGACACGGATGAGTTTAAGATGACAATGGTTGTATTCAATCTTTTCTTGAATCGATCAACAAATTGACTCGTCAGACCAATTTCTGGGATAAGTATTAATACTTGCTGATTGTCCTTTAACACCCTTTCGGTGAGTTCAATATAGACTTCCGTCTTACCACTTCCTGTTATTCCTTCTAGCAAAAATGGTTGAAATTGGTCCTTTTTTTCCAAACGTTTTCTACAATGTTTTGTTGTTGATCATTAAGTTCTAAATCAAAATGAAGTTCATTCCTTGCTATCGGTAACTTTGCTTTTTGTTGTTGCGATATAAGACCTGCTGTTTCAAGCGATTTTAAAGAAGTATTAATATTTCCAAGGTAATGCTTTAGCTGGGATTGACTAATACCGTCAGGATAATCATTAAGTAAATCTAAGCACTGCTGTTGTTTCGACCCTATTTTTTTCTCTACGGTTTTGTTAGTTCTGCTCCACCAATTTTCTGTCTCGATTTCTGCAGGTTTGCCTGTTCTTAAGAGTTTAGGTAAAGCCGTTTGGAAACATTCTCCTAAAGGATGATGGTAATAACGGCTTACCCATAACAATGTTTGTATTAACTCTTTTGGAATGAGGGGCTCATTGTCTAATTTTTCTTCAATGGGTTTTAACTTGGCAATTTCTGTTTGTTCAGTGACTTCGCTAATTTTCATAACGATGCCAGTACAGAGTCGGTTAGCAAAGTTTATTTTTACTCGTGCTCCTATCTTCCACTCTGTGATGGGTAAGTCAGAGGTGTAATCAAACAATTGTCTGAGAGGACAGGGTACGCTAATGTGAAGTATGCAAGTCATTAATTAAACATAAAGAAAGAAAGATATTTTTTTAGTGATGTTAATGATTTATGCCTGTGGATTGTTGGATAGTTCTTATTACAACATATAAATCAATATTTTATCTGTGTTACGACATGTTAATAACTACAAAGCTGCGCAGTCTAAATCTTGTGGATAAAAAGACGAGTTATCCACAGGAAAAGTTATCCACAACTTGTGATCGATCTTATAGGAATCTTATACAGCAGTTATCATGGATAAAATTTAGTCTTAATTGGGCAATAAAAAGGTCTTTGGAGAGTCAATGAAAATAGCAATGATTGTGGCAATGGATGAGCAAGGTGTGATTGGTAAAGATAATGATTTACCTTGGAAAATATCAGCGGATTTACAGTTTTTTAAACGGACAACAATGGGCAAACCTATCATTATGGGTAGAAATACACATGAATCTATCGGTAGACCTTTGCCAGGCAGGCGAAATATTGTCGTGACGACCCAACAGGGCTACATCGCACAAGGCTGTGAAGTCGTCCACTCTGTGGAGCAAGCTCTTGAAGAGTGTAAGGATGTGGATGAAGTGATGATAATGGGAGGTGCATCGTTATATAAACAATGCTTCCCACTATGCGACAAACTCTATATTACTCAAGTCCATACCACGATTGATGGTGGAGATACCTGGTTTCCAGAATGGGATCGTTCCGACTGGACTTTACTGAGTTCAGAAGACTATCAAGCCGATGAAAAAAATCAATATGACTATAGTTTCAGACTTTTTAAACGGATTCAGAACGTATGATTTGTAAAGCGTGCTGTAAGTGTTCAGCCGCTTCATAACCGAGATCGGTCAGATAGCCACCATCATGTTGACTGATAAGTCCTTTTTTATATAGGTTCTCAGTGGCATCAATCATTTCCTGTCTGGCATTATGATGGACTTTAATACCCGCCTGAGTGCTATCCAGAGGGAATTGAAGTAAGACTTCGATTTCTTCTATTAGGTATTTGTTGATTGTCATTGTCTGAGCCCTTTGTTGTATTTATGGATTTAACATAGCATAAAGGGTGATACTGATTTAGCTATTTGTGAAATACATCCGAATATTTTCTGTTGTATATAAATATGATGAACTTATTTAATATTTAGCCGCTAAACAATAATAACGTTAATAAGGGAGAAAATAACGATGGCTGCTCCAATCATTACAGATAATCCGCTATATCAATTGCTTCGAGACGGTAAGGTACAGGAGTTTAATCAGAGAGTCGCTGCTGGTGAGCAAGTCGATTTAAGAGGGTGTGATTTTAGACACTTGACACTGGTCGGACTACTTGCGAAAGGCTTAGATTTTTCAAATAGTTATTTTCGCCAGGCTGACTTAAGGGGTATCGATTTTACTGAGTGTGTCAGCATGGAAGGCGCCAGTATTCATGGTGCAAAGATTTCTGGTGTGTATTTTCCTAAACAGATAGAAGCAGAAGAAGTCTTGCTGTCTTTACAACATGGCACGCGGATGCGATACAAGAACTAAAGTTGCTGCTGTTTTTTAGGTAAAAAACGGGCACTGAATAACCCCATTTCAAATAATAACCAAATAGGCACAGCGAGTAAGGTTTGAGAAATGACATCTGGCGGCGTGAGTAACATACCTACGACAAAAGCCCCTACGATGATGTAAGGCCTCTTTTGCTTTAATGACTCCACTGTGGTTGCTTGTGTCCATATGAGCAACACAGTGGCAATAGGGACTTCAAACGCCAAGCCAAAAGCAAAGAACAGTTTTAAAACAAAATCCAGATAACTGCTGATATCTGTCATCACCGCCACCCCTTCAGGCGCGGCTTGAGTCAAAAAGGCAAATATCAGTGGGAAGACGGCGTAATAGGCAAAAACAATACCTAAGAAAAATAGAATCGTGCTGGCAAATAATAATGGGAACACCAGCTTTTTCTCATGTGCATATAAACCCGGCGCGACAAAAGCCCATAATTGGTATAACAATACTGGTACAGCCAGCAGTATGGCCGTGCTCAACGTGAGTTTAAACGGCGTTAAGAATGGTGAGGCGACTTCTGTCGCTATCATGGTACTGGTTTCTGGTAGCTGCTCGAGTAAAGGTTCAGACAAAAAGTGATAAAGGTTATTGGAAAAAGGCAGTAAACATAAAGCAATAACTAAAACGACTAGCACGCCCTTTAGTAAACGATCTCTTAGCTCAACCAGATGGGATATAAAAGGTTGTTGATCGTGATTATCCATCTTTTTTATCGGTCTCTTCTTTTTGAGCGGTTTTTTTATTCTCTTGCAGACTTTCGTCAATATGAATCGTTTGATTCATATCAGACATGGTTTGATTAGTTTTATTAAGCGCATCTTTTAACTCCTGCGCTCGAAGCTCTCTGGAAATATCTGTTTTTATGGCATGTAATGAGGCTTGAGCCCGGCCTATCCAAAGTCCAGTCACTCTGACCAGTTTTGGCAGTCTTTCAGGACCGACGACAATCAATGCCACCAGAGCAATGACTAAGATTTCCCAGAATCCAATATCAAACATGGCGAATGTGCCGATTTAGACTAGTGAGAAGTTTTATCTTTATTATCACTTTTCTGTGAAATGTCATCATGTGCATCATGATGTTGGATAGCGTCATTTTTTTCTTTATCGATATCATCTTTGCCATCTTGCACAGAGTCTTTGAAGCTCTTGATTGCACTACCTAAATCACCACCAAGCGATCGCAGTTTTTTTGTGCCAAATAATAAAATAACAATCGCTAAAACGATAAGTAATTGCCAAATGCTAATACCACCTAACATGGGGTTATCTCCTAATTGAATCCAGGCATTTTACTACCGCCAAGGATATGAATGTGCAGGTGATCGACTTCCTGGCCACCACCAGGTCCGGTGTTAATAATCGTACGGAACCCATTTTTAAGGCCTTGTGATTCAGCTATTTTGGGTAAGCTGAGCATCATATGGGCAAGGAGCGAAGCGTGCTCTTGATTTGCGTGATCCAGCCTGGCGATATGTTGTTTCGGAATCACTAACACATGTACAGATGCCTTGGGAGCGATGTCAGTAAAGGCATAAATTAGTTCATCTTCATAAACGCGGTTTGAAGGTATTTCACCTGCGACGATTTTACAGAATATACAATCGTTCATGATTTGCTCCGGTTAGCCTTTTCTTCCAGGCCAGACAAGCCAAAGCGTCTGGCAAGTTCATCAAGAACAGCTTGAGAATCGATATCATTATGCGCCAGTAAGACAAGGCTATGAAACCATAAATCAGCAGTTTCATAGATAATTTCGTCTTTCACACCACCTTTGCCTGCGATGACTGTCTCAACGGCTTCTTCACCCAGCTTTTTCAGAATTTTATCTGTGCCTGCAGCATAGAGGCTGGCAACGTATGAGCTATCAGCATCAGCTGTTTTGCGTTCGGTAAGTACTTGACTAAGTTGTTTAATTATATCGCTCATGAATAAATGTCTTTTGGGTCTTTTAAAACTGGCTCAATTGCTTGCCATTTATCTGACTGTAATTCATTAAAGAAGCAGTGATGCCGTCCAGTGTGGCAGGCAATGCCCCCTTTTTGAATCACTTCCAACAAAATAGCATCGTTATCACAGTCCATTCGTATTGATTTAACGATCTGTTGGTGCCCTGATTGTTCACCTTTATGCCATAACTTTTGTCGTGAACGTGACCAATAAATGGCATGTCCTTGTTCAGCTGTCAGCGCTAATGCGTCTCTATTCATCCAAGCTAAAGTGAGTACTTGCTTGCTTTCAAACTCTTGCGTAATGACAGGAACTAAACCATCACTATTCCACTTCACTTGATCCAGCCAAGTTGTCATTTACAACCTCACCTCAATACCCTGTGCAGCCATTTGTTGTTTGGCTTCTTCAACAGTGTGTTCACCAAAGTGGAAGATACTTGCAGCCAGAACGGCATCCGCATGACCTAATTTAATGCCATCCGTTAAGTCTTGAAGTTTGCCAACACCACCTGAAGCAATCACTGGTACGTTAACAGCATCACTGACTGCTCTGGTAAGCGCCAGATCAAAACCTGACTTTGTGCCGTCTTTATCCATGCTGGTCAATAAAATCTCACCCGCACCATACTCGACCATTTTTTTAGCCCACTCTACGGCATCAATACCTGTAGGTTTTCGTCCACCATGGGTAAAAATTTCCCATTTATCAGTTTCGTTTTCAGCAGAGACTTTTTTGCATCAATAGCAACGACAATACATTGTGAGCCGAACTTTTCTGCCGCCTCACGAACAAACTCTGGATTGTTAACAGCTGCTGAGTTGATGCCAACTTTATCGGCTCCGGCATTCAGCATGCGACGAATATCTTCTACCGTTCTGATTCCACCGCCGACGGTTAATGGAATAAAGACCTGACTGGCTACCGCTTCAACCACATGAACCATAGTGTCACGTTCAGCATGAGTAGCTGTAATATCAAGGAAGGTAATTTCATCAGCACCTTGTTGATCATAGCGTTTAGCGACTTCAATCGGATCGCCAGCATCCCTTATATCAACGAATTGGACACCTTTAACAACACGCCCACCATCAACATCAAGACAAGGAATAATGCGTTTTGCAAGAGACATGGTTATATTTAAAACTCCAGAGGCGGATTTAATTTATCAGCCATCTCCTGACCTTTTTTCAAATCAATACTGCCTTCATATATAGAACGGCCTAGAATAGCACCCATCACACCTTCATCTTCACAGGCACATAACGACTCAATATCTTCATATGAACTGACACCGCCTGAAGCAATCACTGGGATTTGAATGGCTCGAGCTAAGTCACGCGTTGATTCGAGGTTGAAACCCTGCATCATGCCATCTCGGCTGATGTCAGTATAAATAATGGCTTCAACGCCATCTTGTTCGAATTGTTGAGCGATGTCGATAACGTCATGATTAGACAATTTTGACCAGCCATCAATGGCTACTTTACCGTCTTTTGCATCTAGGCCGACAATGATATGCCCTGGAAACTCAGCACAGACATCACCCACAAAATGCGGTGCATTAATCGCTTTTGTTCCAAGAATGACATAGCGAACACCAGCATGAAGATAGGTTTCAATGGTTTCCTCGTCACGAATACCACCTCCAACTTGGACATCCAAGTCAGGAAATGTTTTGCAAACTTCGTGGATGACGTCAGCGTTGACCGGATTACCTGCAAAAGCACCGTCAAGATCGACCATATGAAGTCTTTTCGCCCCTGCTTCTACCCATTTCCGAGCAACTGCAACAGGATCCTCTGAAAATACCGTGTTATCTTCCATTCGCCCCTGACGCAAGCGCACGCAGTGACCTTGTTTGAGATCAATGGCAGGGATTAACAACATATTCTTACTCCGTTTGTTGATGTCTGTTAGGACTGACCGTCCCAGTTTACAAAATTTTCTAATAACTGCAGTCCAGCACGTTGGCTTTTTTCTGGATGGAATTGCGCAGCGAAAATATTATCTTTGTACAATGCTGCAGCAAAATCATCTGGATAAGCTGAAGTACCTGCAATGACTGCTTTATCTGTGGGTTCAGCATAAAAACTGTGAACGAAATAAAAACGACTATTTTGCTCTATGTTTTTCCATAAAGGATGTGAACAGGTTTGATGAACTTGGTTCCAGCCCATATGCGGCACTTTTAATTTTTCGCCATTAATTAAAGCATCAGGTCGAAATAATTTAACGCTACCTGAAAAAAGGTTCAGCGTGTCCACACCACTATTTTCTTCACTATGCGACAGCAATGCTTGCATACCCAAGCAGATACCTAGAAAAGGCTTTTCTTGTGTTGCTTGCAAAATAACATCTTCTAATTCCAGCTGTTTGAGTTCCGCCATACAATCACGAATTGCGCCGACACCCGGAAATAAAACATGACTGGCAGAAAGAATGGTTTTTGGGTCAGATGTGACAACAACAGAGGCATTATTAGAAACTGCTTCCAGTGCTTTTGATACTGAGCGTAAATTACCCATGCCGTAGTCAATCACTGCTATGTGATGCATGTTAAACCTGTTTATTTACTTAGTTTTATTGGCTAATAATTCTTAATAAAGGATTATAAAGCACCTTTGGTTGAAGGCAATTGCTCCAGTGCGCGCTGATCCAGTGAAACAGCCATTCGTAATGCACGACCAAATGCCTTAAATATGGTTTCAGCAATATGATGAGCATTGCGGCCTTTTAAATTATCGATGTGCAGAGTCATACCAGCATGATTCACTAAGCCCTGGAAAAACTCATAGAACAGGTCGACATCGAATTCGCCAATCTTGTCGCGGGTAAATGTGACATCAAATTCGAGACCAGGACGACCAGAGAGATCGAGTACCACTCGAGACAGAGCCTCATCTAAGGGGACATAGGCATGTCCGTAGCGAACAACCCCTTTTTTATCACCCAAGGCTTTCTTCAGCGCTTGACCTATCGTAATGCCGACATCTTCAACAGTGTGATGTGCGTCAATATGTAAGTCACCATTGGCTTTGACCGATAAATCAAACAAACCATGACGAGCAATTTGATCCATCATGTGATCTAAAAATGGGACACCGGTTTCGGCATTGAATTGACCGCTTCCATCCAGATTGATTGATACTTCGATCTGTGTTTCTAGCGTGTTTCGCGCAACTGACGCGCTACGAGTGGTCATTTGAGTTCCTGAAATTAATAATAAAAAGAGATAATAACTGTTTCGAACAAGGGTTTGAAGCGTTATTATAGTCGATGTTCACAACACAGGATTAACAATGACTCAGTTAGGCAACGTTACCCCCTATTTCAGGACCTCGCCAAAGTTGAACATGAGCATAATCTTGCGTGTCAGGAATGCTCACTTTATCGATTATGTTTGCCTCTTGGTTTACATAATAATGACCTGATTCAATTAGATAAAATCATTAAACGTAGTCAGAGTTACTCACGTGGTCAGCCTTTATTCAGCACTCAAACACCGTTCAATTCTATTTATGTTGTCCGCTCAGGCTCATTTAAAACTACGGTGTCTGCTGTCGATGGTCGGGAACAAGTCACCGGGTTTTATTTTCCAGGTGAGTTTGTTGGCCTTGATGCCATTTACGAACAAGCCTACCGTTCGAATGCCAAGGCTTTAGAAAGCAGCAGTGTTTGTGAATTACCTTTTGATATGTTGCAAGAGCTAGGCGCAAATATGCCTCAACTGCAAGTGCAGATGATGTCGCGTTTAAGTAAGGAATTATCAGGTGATAAAAGCCTGATGTTTTTGCTTGGCAAAAAAACCGCTGAAGAAAAACTAGCGACATTTTTATTATCCATTTCCCGTCGTTTCCAAGATCGGGGTTTTTCTGCGCGTGAATTTCAACTGAGTATGTCTCGTGGTGATATCGCTAATCATCTGGGCTTAGCTGTAGAAACAGTCAGCCGCCTTTTCTCTCGCTTTCAAGATGAAGGCTTGATCGACATTCATAATAAGTCGATTTCCATCCGTGATGTTGAAAAATTGAAAGCATTGTGTGGTTAATATTGGGAAAAATTGGTAAGCGCTCGCTTTATTGATCCAGGTCAATGCATTAAGTCCACACCTCCGTAAAATTCAAACCATGTCTTACAGAACATAGTTTGTCCCAGGAGGAAAAAATGAAAACAACAACATTAGCTGCAGCACTACTTACTACATTAGGTCTTTCTACTGTTGCTGCACCAGCAATGGCCTATGAAGCAGGCGACTGGTTAGTTCGTGGTCGTATCATTAACGTCAACCCTAATGATGATAGTGGAACCTTATATGTAGGTGGCGCAGATTCAGGTCAAAAAGGTGTGAGTGTTAATTCTGACACTGTTCCTGAATTAGATATCACTTATATGATGACTAAAAACTGGGGTGTTGAGCTAATTCTTGGTTATTCTCAACATACAGTGAAATCTGAAGGTTATTGGGCGGCTCAGGGTCTAGGTGATGTTATTGATACTAAAGTATTACCCCCTACATTAACGTTGCAATATCATTTTATGCCTGATTCAAACATTCGTCCTTATATCGGTGCCGGTGTCAACTACACATACTTTTTTGACGAAGAAGTGGACGGCCCTGTTCTGGATGTTCCAGGTGCGAAAGTCAAATTGGATAGTTCATGGGGTCTAGCGGCACAAGCCGGTGTAGACGTGGCTTTAAATGACGATTGGTTTGTTAACTTTGATGTGAAATACATCGATATTGATACTGAAGCTCATTTCTCTGGTACACCTGTCGGTAAAGCAAAAATTGAAGCAGATATTGACCCATTCGTTTGGGGTATTGGTATCGGACGCCGCTTCTAAGAAATTTATGTCCTCGTAGTGCTTGGCCCTCCTCGGAGGGCCTTTTTTTATCTCATTATTGGCCTGACTAAACTTTTTAGATTGATACGTAGTACGAGTAAAAAAGTGAAGTAAGTGACTGCAGCACCAACGATCAGACCGAATAAATGTCCGGCTCGTTGCCATGCATCCCATATTACCCATTCATTGTGTTGTGGATTAAGTAGGAGTAAAAAAACGAACAAACCGCTATTAGCAATGAGTAATTTTAATGAGAATTTACCCCAGCCTGAATTGGGGGTATAAACGGATCTTTTCCTCAGTCCGTGATATAGCAAACCCGCGTTCAGCATGGCAGACAGTGCTGTTGCTAATGCCAAACCAACATGATCAAGATAGATCATCAGTACGACGTTCAATGCCATATTACTAATCATCGCAATAATGCCAATCTTCACGGGAGTTTTTGTATCCTGCCTCGCGTAATAACCTGGCGCTAATACTTTAATAAATATGAATGGCAACAGTCCCAAACCATAAGCCATTAAACTCAATGAAGCTTTATGTGAATCCATCACCGTAAATTCGCCATATTGAAACAAGGTCATTAGTAGTGGTTCTGCCAAGTAAATAAGCCCTATCGCTGCTGGTGTACCAATTAGAAATACCCAGCGTAAGGCCCAGTCGATAGTGTCTGAGAATTCTTCTGTCGACTTGGCCGCATGTTTTCTAGAAAGACTCGGCAAAATGACGGTAGACAAAGCGATGCCAAAAACGCCTAATGGAAACTCAACAAGACGATCTGAGTAATACAGCCAGGAAATACTGCCCGTCACTAAAAACGAGGCAAGTAAGGTATCTAATAGAAGATTTATTTGTGCTACTGATACCCCAAACATCGCGGGTATCATTAATCTGGTAATTTTTCTGACACCCTCACTTTTCCATCCCCATTTTGGCCAGGGTAATAATCCAAGTTTTATCAGAAAAGGTAATTGAAAAATAAACTGTACAAGGCCGCCTATGAAGACCCCCAGGCCAAGCCCGTCACTGGCTCACTTAAATTAGGCGATAACCATATTGCGGTACTAATCAATGAAATATTTAAAAAAACCGGTGTAAATGCGGGGATGGCGAATTTGCCAAAGCTGTTCAGAATGGATCCTGCAAGTGCAGTTAAAGAGATAAAGAAGATATAAGGAAATGTGATCGTCAGTAAATCTGCAGCTAAATCTGCCTTTACTGGATCTTCAATAAAACCGGGTGCAAACACCATGATGATGACCGGTGCGGCAATCATCCCTATTGCTGTAATCATTGTTAATATTACAGCCAATGTTCCGCTTGTCTGGGCAATTAAGTCTTTTAAAGGTTTATCTCCATGTTCTTTGAACTCAGCAAGAACTGGTATAAAAGCCTGCGAAAAAGCCCCTTCTGCAAATAAGCGTCTTAAAAAGTTTGGTATTTTGAAGGCGACAAAAAATACGTCTGCTCCCAGGCCCGCGCCAAACATTCTGGCTATGACAATATCCCTAATAAACCCCAATATCCGGGATAAAAAAGTCATCACACTGACAACTGCGGTAGACTTGAAGAGTTTCTCGCTCATTTTTTACTCACAACAGGGGTTCATCCGGCTATTCAAGGTTAGATGTTATATGTTTAAGCCAATTAAAAGTGTCAATTCTAAGGCTTTTCTGCTGTTATATCTCACTATTACCCTGATTATTTTAGTTTTGTGGGTGAGTCGGATGGAGATTTCGCAACCAGATAGGCGAGATATTCCTGATGAGCTAAGTCCGTTTCTTATTTCACCTCCTAAAACACTACCTCAGTTTGTTCTTAATAGTCAGTCAAATCAGATTCTGACGAATGTCAGCTTTGATGGTCGCTGGAGCTTTATCTACTTCACACACTCACATTGTCAGCCAGAATGTGATGTTGTCATTGATGTGATGCAAAACCTTAAACGTTTATTTGCTGGGCAAACAGTCCAGTTCTTACTCATTAACTTCGACAATCAGGGCGAAAGTTCTGCATTACCTAAAAGCTCACTACAACTTTATAGTGGTTCTGCTGATGTTATTCATTCTGTTATTAGTAGTTTTGATTTTTTATACCTGGAACCGGAAAGTTATCAGAACAGTAATAAAGTCGAGCAGCAACACTATATTTATCTAGTCGATCCACAAGGTCGTGTCTATGCTGTATTTAAACCTCCATTTACATCACTTGCTATACAGCATGTTTTCTTCAGGTTGCGCGATTTTTATGCACGTAGTGAATAATTTGTATCAGCGAGCGCATCAGAAAAAGTCTTCGCTAATTGTTCTAACGTCGCCGTCCTTCTGAAGCTTGGTCGCCAGACCAGGCCAATCTCTCTTAATGCCTGATCGTTATCTGCCGATAGGGGCACTAAACAAATCTCAGAATGAATAACCATATCTGAATTAACGGCCATGTCTGGAATAAGTGTAATACCCAACCCACTGGCGACCATTTCAATCAGTGTATAAAGACTTGTCGCTTGTACACTCTTTCTTTGTGCGGATGCAGGCAATTGGCATGCACTTAGTGCGTGCTCCCTCAAGCAATGCCCTTCTGCCAATAAAAGCAATTCGTTTGTAGGTAAATCGCTCGCTTTTAATTCTTCTTTCTCAGCTAAGGGGTGGTTCTTAGGCAGCGCTATCCAGAAGGATTCTTTGGCAAACTCTCTATGTGTGAGACCACGTGTGTTGTATGGAAATGCTAATACCGCCACGTCAATATTACCGCTTTCTAACTGATCTAAAAGTCGCTCCGATTGGTCTTCTATTAATACGATTTCCAGCTCTGGTAACTGCTTTCTAACCGTTGGTAATACTTTCGGTAATAAAAAAGGACTTATCGTCGGAATAATCCCTATTTGTATTCGACCCGATAGTGGATTTTTTTCTGATAACGCCAGATCAACAAGGTCTTCACTCAATGACAATATTTGTTGTGCTCTGCTGGCAATTTCTTCTCCAATCGGAGTTGGTAAGACTTTCCTATTCGTTCTTTCTAATAAAGAGACTTCAAGCAGTTGCTCTAAATCTTGAATTCCGGCACTTAATGTTGATTGGGTAACAAAACATTTCTCTGCGGCATGGCCAAAATGCTTTTCTTCTACTACTGCCGTAAGGTATTGAAGTTGTCTGAGTGTGGGGAGTCGCATAATCGGCTTTTTCGTTTATTTGTCTAATATTAAGTTATAGCATAAATATATAGTTAATTTAAAAAGTCTTAAAAGTACGACCTGTCACAATGTAAATAGTTTTATTCCATTATTGAAACTTCGCTAACGTAACTCTCCCAATTTTGTTAACATCACACATAAATAAACTTAAAAAATCTCGGAGTTTCAGTATGAAAAAGTGGCAGTGCATTGTTTGTGGATTTATTTACGACGAAGCTGAAGGCCTACCTGAAGAAGGTATTGCACCTGGCACGGCTTGGGAAGATATACCTGAAGATTGGGAATGCCCAGAGTGTGGCGTTGGTAAAGATGACTTTGAGATGCTAGAAATTTAAACCTCATTATTATTTATATTGATACATTCATTTAGCCATATTAATTCTTTTTATTTGTTTTGTAACAATGTAAAGCAAGTGCATGATATCTAATATGGCTTTAATTCCTGTAGCTCTGATTCTGTGTTATCACATCTGACGCTTTCAAATTTTCGTAATATTAACCAGGTCTCTTTAAGTCCTTCTGTTGGTATTAACTTATTCATCGGCGAAAATGGCTCCGGTAAGACTAGCATTCTTGAAGCGATTCATTTGCTCGCTATGGGTCGCTCGTTTCGCTCGCGCAATTTAAAAAACATCATTCAGTTTGAGCATGCACAATTCACGGTTTTTGCGCGTTCATCGGAAATGACACCGGTAGGTTTACTTTTTGATACGAACACTGGTCTTCAAATCCGCTTGAATAATGCCCCACTAAAAAAACTTTCTGACCTTGCTGTTAACACACCACTCCAATATATCTCTGCGAACTGTCATCAGTTCTTTGAATTGGGTCCAAAATTCAGAAGACGCATGATCGACTGGGGTGTGTTTCACGTGGAACATAAATTTAATTATCATTGGCAAACATATAAAAAAGCACTAATACAAAAGAATGCAGCACTGAAAAATAAGAAATCCAAAGCTGAAATAGAACTATGGGATCAGTATCTGGTAAAACATGGTGACCAAATTACCGACCTACGTACTACTTATCTCAATAGACTTATTGATATATTCAAACCTATATTTAGCAAAATTTGCCCGACCTTTGATCAATGTGAATTTACAATTCGATACAGCAAAGGATGGAATAAAGATAAATCACTTCCCGAAACACTTGCTGAAAATTATGAGCGAGATCGTATTTTAGGTTACAGTCGAGCTGGACCACACTCTGCAGACTGGATGGTAAGAATTAACAATGATTCACCTGAAGAAATGTTATCCCGTGGTCAACAAAAACTCTTTTATTTGTCATTGTGTCTCTCACAGATAACACTATTGATGGAGATTAAAGGGGTTAAAAATACGATTTTATTGCTTGATGACCTAAGCTCAGAATTAGACTGGCAACATCAAAAAACAGTAATGGAAACACTCAGAAGTTTGCCCGTACAAACTTTTATTACAAGTACCAATACTGAATTAGCTAGGTTAATAAGTAATGAAAAAGAGAAAGTGTTTCACGTGAAACATGGAGAAATCAGAGAGGATAATGAGACTGTCAACACTTCTATATAAGTAGTAGAATAGAAGGTTATTCAGCACATCCTCCATTTGGCCAGGAATAGTTTGACTATGACAACGGAAAAAAACAACAACACATACGATTCTTCAAATATAAAAGTCCTAAAAGGACTTGATGCGGTAAGAAAAAGACCTGGTATGTATATCGGTGATACCGATGATGGTACCGGCTTGCATCATATGGTTTTTGAAGTTTTGGATAATGCAATTGACGAAGCGTTAGCTGGTCACTGTAGTGAAATTCAGGTGAGAATTCACCCAGATGATTCCGTCTCTGTTATTGACAATGGACGGGGTATTCCAGTAGATATCCATGAAGAAGAAGGTGTCTCTGCAGCAGAAGTTATCATGACGGTATTGCATGCAGGCGGTAAGTTTGACGACAATTCATACAAAGTTTCAGGCGGTTTACATGGTGTTGGTGTCTCTGTCGTAAATGCCTTATCAAAAAAATTAGCGATGGAAATTCATCGCCACAACCGGGTTTATAAACAAACTTACACACATGGTGTGCCAGATTCAGCATTAACAGATGTATCTGATACAGACATCACAGGCACGAAAATTCAGTTTTGGCCAAGTGAAGAAACATTCACTAACGTCACGTTTGATTACAATATCCTGGCAAAACGGATCAGAGAGCTAGCCTTTTTGAACTCAGGGGTCAGAATTGTTTTAACAGATGAGCGTGATGAAAAAACAGAAACATTCTTTTATGAGGGCGGAATTACTGCTTTTGTTCAGCATTTGAATAAAAATAAAGATCTCATTCACGAAAATATCATCAAAATTTCTGGTATGAGAGATGATGTAACGGTCGAGTTATCGATGCAGTGGAATGACTCGTATCAAGAAAATATTTATTGTTTTACAAACAATATTCCGCAGCGCGATGGCGGAACACATTTAGCGGGTTTCCGTGCTGCATTGACCAGAACACTCAACCAGTACATTGAGAGTGAAGGACTAGCGAAGAAGTCCAAAGTGACAACAAGTGGTGATGATGCGCGTGAAGGATTGACCGCCGTTCTATCCGTAAAAGTACCTGATCCGAAATTCAGTTCACAAACTAAAGATAAACTGGTTTCATCAGAAGTAAGAACGATTGTTGAGTCTTATGTGAACGAGTTCTTCCATGACTTCTTAATTGAGAACCCTACTGATGCAAAATTAATCGCTAACAAAATGATTGATGCTGCTCGTGCACGTGATGCCGCAAGAAAAGCTAGAGAACTTACGCGCAGAAAAGGCGTACTCGATATAGCCGGTCTGCCTGGTAAATTGGCCGATTGTCAGGAGAGAGACCCTGCCCTCTCAGAACTTTTTTAGTGGAAGGGGACTCAGCGGGCGGCAGCGCCAAGCAAGGTCGTGATAGAAGAACGCAGGCAATTCTACCGTTGAAAGGAAAGATTCTTAATGTAGAAAGAGCGCGTTTTGACAAAATGATCAGCTCTGCTGAGGTAGGCACATTAATAACCGCATTAGGATGTGGAATCGGCCGTGATGAATACGATCCTGAAAAACTCAGATACCACCACATAATTATTATGACCGATGCGGACGTTGATGGCTCACACATCCGAACATTGCTATTAACATTTTTCTATCGACAAATGCCAGAGTTGATTGAACGTGGTCATGTCTATATTGCACAGCCACCGCTTTATAAAATTAAGAAAGGTAAACAAGAGCGTTACGTGAAAGATGATGCAGAAATGGAGCGTTATCTAACAGAGGTTGCATTGACAAATGCCAAGTTATTCCCAACAGAAGAGGCCAATGCTATCGAGGGCAGTGCGTTAGCATCTTTGGTCACTGAATACCAAACGGTCAATTCAATAATTGGCAGATTGTCTAATCATTATTATCCTGCGTTTCTTGATAAGCTTGTTTATCAGCCTCAGATTCCAGAAATGAGTGATAGTGATGCGATAAATAGCTGGTTATCAGTCATCGAGGTGGAACTCAATAAAGGTTTACCAACAGGTACGCAGTTTAAACTGAGTATTAAAACACAGGAAAATGACCCAGTTGGTTTGATCAATATCAGCTACAGTCGACATGGTATCAGCACAGACTACCATATCCCTGGTGAATTCTTTGATAGCACTGAGTATCAAAAAATCCTTGCATTTTCTAATAAAATCAATGGGTTGTTTGGTGAGGGTGCAAGGGTAGAACGTGGTGAAAGGCAGCAAGAGATTAGTTATTTCTCACAAGCCGTGAGTTGGTTGCTAGCTGAAGCACGCCGTGGCCAACATGTTCAACGTTATAAAGGCCTAGGTGAAATGAATCCTGATCAGTTGTGGGAAACCACAATGGATAAAGATAAACGTCGACTTTTACAGGTGAAAATCAATGATGCTATCGTCGCTGACGAGACGTTCAATACACTGATGGGTGATAATGTTGAACCAAGAAGAGAGTTTATTGAGACGCATGCGTTACAGGTGTCAAATTTAGATATCTAATATAGGAATCTTTCCTGAGTAAAATAAGTCATACAGCCGCAAGGTTGTGTGGCTTTTTTATGCATAAAAAGAAAGTGAAGGAAATTATATGCCCGAACAGATAAAACAGTACGACTTGGTACAGCGATGGTTACATTGGTTAATTGCGTTCGCCATTCTAGCCATGATCGCAATCGGACTATACATGGTTCAGCTTCCGAAAGAATGGGAGTTGCCTGAAGGTCAAGAAAGTGTTCGGGCATTTTGGTTTTTATTACATAAATCCTTGGGGATCAGTATCGCTGTACTGATTTTAATGCGTGTAGCGTGGCGTATATTTCATCCAGCACCCTCTCTTCCCTCTTCTATCCCATTATGGCAACAGAAGCTCTCTGGCGGCGTCCACGGGCTATTGTATGTGTTAATGATTGCTATGCCACTAACGGGCTATCTACAATCAATGTACAGTAAATACGATACGAAACTGTGGGGAATAGTTTTACCGCGCCTGGCGGAGGCAGACCCAGATATGAGGGAGTACTTCAGTGAAATACATGAAGTGTTGGCATTTACGTTAATTGCATTATTACTTTTGCATATAGGTGCAGCAGTAAAACACCGAATAAATAATAATGGTATTACTCAACGCATGTCATTGTTTTCCAAAAAGTAGATGTAGAGAATATAAAAAAGGCCCTATAAAGGGCCTTTTTTATGAGATGTAGCAAGTGTTTAGTGTAGTTTGATTTTAGGGTGAACACTACGTCTGAAGATATGCGACAGAGAGAGCATAGCAACCCGGAAAGGACCAAACAGTGCAACTTGGTGCATCTTATATAAAGAAAGATACATCAGGCGCGCCATGAAACCCTCAATCATCATGCTACCTTTACTTAGGTTACCCATCAAATTACCAACAGTACTGTATTTACCTAACGATACTAGTGAGCCATAGTCATGGTATTCAAATTCAGGGGCAACCTTACCTGCCATGCGATTACGAATAGATTTATACACAACAGATGCCATTTGATGAGCTGCTTGAGCACGTGGTGGTACGTTCTCATCATGTCCCTGCCACTTACATGCACAACAATCCCCGATGGCATAGATATCATCATCTAAGGTCGTTTGTAATGTTTGTCTTACAACCAATTGGTTCATCCAATTGGTTTCAAGTCCAGCGATATCTTTTAAGAACTCTGGCGCTTTGATACCTGCCGCCCATACTTTAATGGCAGCCGGAATGGTTTTTCCACTTTCTGTGAATATAGCCTTGTCATTGACCTCAACAACGCGTTCTCCAGTAAGAACGTCAACGCCTAACTTCGTCAATTCATCCGTTGTAGCCGCAGAGAGATTTTCTGGTAAGCCAGGTAAAACACGATTGGCTGCTTCAATAATGCTAATCTTGACGTCTTGTGGCTGTACTTCATCAAGCCCATAAGCTGTGAGTAAGTGAGAAACTTCGTGAAGTTGAGCACTAAGCTCAATACCTGTGGCGCCTGCACCAACAATAGCAATGTTCAACTGACCTTCGTGCAAAGGCTTACCTTGAGTGTGCGCGCGAAGATAGGCTTCAAGTAATTTGTTTTGGAAAGATTCGGCTTGCTTGGTTGTATCAAGGAATAAGCAGTGATCACGAACACCTTTGATACCAAAGTCATGACTAACGCTACCTACAGATATAACAAGGTAGTCGTATTCAAATTCACGACGTGGGATAATTTCCACCCCATCTTGATTCAGCGTGGGGGCCAGAGAGATAGTCTTACGGTCTCTGTCTAAGCCATCCATTTTACCCAAACGGAAACGAAATCCACTGGCATTGGCTTGACTCAAGTACTCAATTTCATCTTCATGCGAATCGAGTGTACCAGCAGCAACCTCATGAAGAAGCGGTTTCCATATGTGTGTATGTGTATTATCGACAAGCGTAATTTCAGCTTTGCCTTTTTTACCCAACTTTTTGCCGAGTTTAGTGACTAATTCAAGACCACCTGCCCCGCCTCCGACAACCACAATTTTTGGAATACTGTTAGACATTCGCAAAGACTCCAATCTGACGCAAAATTACAATGAGTTATCGATTTTAACGTAAAAAACCCTATAAAACCTATCTTATTTTTACTAAGTGTACTTAGTCTGGCAAAATTTACGTCTTAACTTATTCACAGAGAAACAAAATGCAAGCAAGGCCTGAAAAACCACGTCTGGCTTGGGCTATTACAGGCTCAGGACATTATCTGAAAGAATGTTTGGAAATTGTCCATGAGTTAGATGACGTGGACTTGTTTTACAGCCGAGCTGGTGAAGAAGTTGTAAGGATGTATGGCTATGATCCAAAATCATTCGTACCAGAGGGACGAGTCTACCGTGATAGAGCGGCGAGCTCACCGCCAGTCGGTTTATTTTATCGAGGTGATTATCATAGTCTTGTTGTAGCTCCAGCTACGTCTAACACCGTTGCTAAGATGGTCATGGGCTTATCTGATACTTTGGTAACGAATATATATGCCCAAGCAGGAAAATGTCGTATACCAAGCATTGTGCTCGCCTGTGATTCTGAACCAGAAATAGATACCCCTGCACCAGACAGAATTGTGCATGTTTCACCCAGAGCGATAGATCTACAACATACGGCTACATTAAAACAGTTCGAGGCAACAACCGTGGTAGATAATGCTGATGAATTATTCAATGTACTGAAGCAACGTCTGGCTGAGGTCGGTTAGTACCTCTGATGGCGAGGAAGATATTATTTCTTACAGGCAAACTGGCTGAGCCCAGTGTGCATAAAGTGTTGGAAGAAATGGCGCCACTCCCCTTTGAGTATCGAGTTCATCAGATAGGCGTGTCTGTCGCAGCATTGATGACAGATAAAATGATAGGTAGACGACTCAAGCCTGAAGATTTTGAAGGGTTTGATGAAATCATAGTCCCAGGCCGCTGTCGAGGAGACCTCGAGCTACTAAGCCAAGATCTGGGTATTAAAATTACGCGTGGCCCAGATGAAATCAAAGATCTACCAATGCAGTTTGGTAAAGCCCGTAAAAAACCAGATTTATCTCACCACGCTGTCAAAATATTTGCCGAAATCGTCGATGCTCCTGAACGCTCTATTGAAAGTCTGTTAGAACGTGCCCGGTATTATGCTAGCCAAGGGGCGGATGTTATTGATATTGGCTGTTTACCTGAAGAAAAATTTCCATTAATGGAAGAAGCTATTGCAGCATTACATGATAATGGTTTTAAAGTGAGTGTGGACTCACTTTCGATTCATGACCTGCAGCGTGCGTCCAAAGCAGGTGCTGACTATTTATTAAGTTTGACTGAAAAAACGATTGATCTGGCAAAAGAAACAGACGCCGTCCCAATTTTAGTTCCTGCTGAGCCAGGTTCCCTTGCCTCACTGGAGCGAGCTATGGAAGCCATGGATAAAATTGGTAAACCGTGGGTGGCAGATCCGATTTTAGATCCCATTCATTTTGGTTTAACGGCCTCAATTGTTCGTTACCATGAATTACGGCGGAAATACCCTGATGCGCCGATCATGATGGGAGTAGGTAATCTGACAGAGTTAACTGACGCGGATACTACCGGAATCAATGCCATGTTATTTGGCATGATTTCTGAGTTAAATATTAACTGTGTATTAGCAACAGAAGTTAGCTCGCATGCACGACGGGCCATACGTGAAGCCGATGTGGCGAGACGAATGATGTTTGCCGCCAAACAGGATAATAGTCTACCAAGAGATTTTACAGGTGACTTGTTGGTGTCACACGAACGACACCCGTTTACGGATACTGCTGATGAAATTCATGCTTTGGCCGACACGATTCGAGACCCGAACTACCGGATAAAAGTCGCAAAAGAAGGCATTTTTATGTTCAATCGTGATGGTATTGTGCAGGATATTGATCCATTTGAATTCTATCCCCATCTAGACGTAGAGAATGATCCCGGCCATGCATTTTATCTTGGTGTTGAACTGGCCCGCGCCGAAGTCGCCTGGCAGTTAGGTAAGCGTTATACCCAAGATGAAGATTTACAATGGGGTTGTGCCGTTGATGTGGCAGAAGAAGATTTAACAGAGCAAAAGGTGGAAGGTACCACCATGAAAAAAACCAAGAAAGATCGTGCCTGCGGTACAGCAGATAAAACCGATACACCAAGAGAGAGTATGAAAAAAGTCGTCCGTGACGAGCATGCCCCAAAAGTCAAAAAAACTCGCACGGCGTGTGGTACGGCTGAACCTAAGAAAAATAAAAAAGGAGCATCCTAGTGGTACGGCTGACCGCAAAAATTCATGAAGTTATTGTGACGACAAAAAATGCTGATGGTACAGCACATCATGCGCCTATGGGTGTTAGTGAAGTAAATGGTTACTTTCAAATAAAACCTTTTAAACCATCGACAACTTACAATAACTTAATGCGTCATCGCTCATGTAGTATTAACTACACGGATGATGTACGCGTGTTTGCAGGAGCATTAACCGGGCACCGACAATGGCCATCTTCAGCATGTGAAAAGATAGATAGTCTCTATTTAACAAATGCACTTAGCCACACAGAAATAGCTATCCAGAATGTTGATGACGATGATCCCCGCGCCTGTTTTTATGGCGATGTTGTACATGAACAGCAACATGGCTTATTTCGTGGATATAACCGTGCACAAAGTGCCGTCATTGAAGCCGCCATATTGGTTAGCCGTTTGTCGATGTTGCCAGAACAAAAAATTCGCGATGAAATTGACTATTTGACCATCGGTATGGAAAAAACAGCGGGTGAACGCGAGTGGGAAGCGTGGGGCTGGTTAATGAAAAAGGTGAGAGAAGCAGGTATCAATGTCGAATAATACAAAATGGCTAGCCAGTGTACAGTCATTGGAAGAAGCTCAGAGCCTCAATGGCTGTCTGCCAGATATTCTTGATATGAAACAGCCGGCAAAAGGGGCCTTAGGCGCTTTGCCTGTAGATATAGTGGAAGATATTGTTAAGTCGGTATCGGGACGTTGTCTAACCAGCGCGACAATTGGTGATTTGCCAATGCAGTTTGATGTCATTGAGCCGGCAATCATGAATATGGTTGGAACAGGCGTGGATTATGTCAAAATTGGCTTATTCGGAGGTGAAGAACAAGCGGACTGTTTACAAGCATTAACGCCAGTTATCAAACAACTCACCACGCCGGTAATTGCTGTGATATTTGCTGATCGTAATTATGAAACTGATGTAATAGAACAGGTTCTAAAAGCAGGTTTTAGCGGTGTGATGGTTGATACCGCAGAAAAAAATGGTCGCTCTTTATTGGATTTATGGTCAATTGATGCGTTGACAGCGTTTGTAAACATAGTGAAAAACGCAGAAAGTTTATGTGGCTTGGCAGGTGCTTTACGCATTGAGGATATTGCTACCCTACGCGCATTAAAACCCGACTATCTGGGATTCCGTAGTGCTCTGTGTCCTGAGCGCAGAAGAAACGCATCACTGTCAGCGACATTAGCTCAAACAATCGCATCAGAGTTAGAGTAAACCGAGTCAAGACGTCTATTGGCAGGATGCCAGAGGCAATTACTATTAATTAATTTGCAAGGAGGCAAATATGCCACGTATACAGCGTGCTATCACTGTTGTTTTCATTTTCACCCTGCTTAGTCTTAATGGGCTAGTTCATGCTGCTCAGACTATGCCACCCGTGCAACTGGCCAGTGTCTATAAGCCAGAGAGGACTGAGCCAGTATCTGCCTATCTCGTCAGTGAAAAGTTCGATGGTGTACGGGCTATCTGGACAGGTCAACAACTTCTGACCCGTAGTGGCAATATTATCAACGCCCCAGACTGGTTTACTGCTTCCCTACCCGATGTATGGTTGGATGGTGAGTTGTGGACTAAACATCAAGACTTTGCACGGCTCAGTGGCATTATAAGAACACAAATACCGGATGATGAAGCTTGGCGAAAAGTGAGTTATCGGGTGTTTGATATGCCCGATCGTGAACTGCCTTTTGAACAACGTTATCAAAACTACACAAGTTTAATCACAAAACTAAATCTGCCACATATTAAACCTGTTAAACAATATCGGCTGATAAACAAAACGGCTTTACAAGACCTGTTACAAGATAAGATAGAACACGGTGCTGAAGGTCTGATTTTACATCTGGCGTCAGCTAAACATCACGGTGGGAGAACGCAGGCTTTATTAAAACTCAAGCCATATGATGATGCTGAAGCCACCGTTATTGCGCATTTGCCAGGCAAAGGTAAATACACTAATCAGTTAGGCGCATTACGTGTTAAAAATAAGCAAGGCCGGGTCTTTTCGATCGGTAGCGGCTTATCAGATCAAGACCGTATTAACCCACCTCCCATCGGCAGTGTCATTACCTATCGTTATCAGGGGGTTACTAAAACTGGATTGCCTCGGTTTGCCCGCTTTTTGCGTATTCGCGAGACCGATCTGGATTAAACCTGTTTCACTTTTTTAGTTTTTTCAGTGCAGTACAAGCTCAACCAGAGACATGGTTGAGCTTGATATCACTGTATGAGAACACTTAGGCCATATGCACGGTTTTTTTCACCAGAAAAGCCACAAAAGGTCTAACAATAAGAATACAAATAAAGGCGGCGGGCATGGCAACTTTGTATGCGTTTAGGGCATCACTGATGTAGTGTGAGGATAGGCCCTGAGTAACGCCAGTAATAATTAAGCACATTAAGAAGGCCATAATACCTGCCATATAAAGTGCAAAAACATACGACGTGAGTTTAACGGGTAATTTTTTTGTATTCATTAATTAACTCCTCTTAAGCAATGTGAGCAGTTTAGTCTTGCTATTGTTAAGTTTGTAGTCCATATAAACTAATTTTACTGTTAAGCTAAGCTTATTAATTTTTCATTATTATTGTTGGTAAAGTACAAATGGACACAATGCGTGGCGTTGAGAGTTTTGTCAGATCGGTGGAGTTAGGTAGTCTTGCCGCGGCATCAAGAAGACTTGGCATAAGTGCCGCAGCGGTCAGCCAAAATATTGCACGCTTAGAGTCATCTCTTGGTACACGTTTATTGACCAGAACAACAAGAAGTCTGGCATTGACCGATACTGGTGAGGTGTATTACCAGCGTGTTAAGGGTTTATTGCAGGAAATGGAGTTGGCAGCTGAGGCCGTTTCATACGTAGAAGGCAAGGTGTCTGGAAGACTAAAAATAGCCTGCTCAGCTGCATTTGCACGACATGTTCTCGCTCCCCTCCTCCCCATATTTTATGAACAATATCCGGATTTGAGTATAGAGCTGATTGCCAGTGACAGACATGTCGATCATCGACAGGAAGGTATTGATGTCAGCATCAGAATACGTGAGCAGTTAGATGACAGTCTGGTGGCGAACAGACTAACCACGGTTCCGTTAGTTTATTGTGCGTCGCCAGAGTATCTGAATAAAAACGGTATACCGGATTCCATCGCTGAATTACGTCAGCATAGATGTTTGTTATTTAAGATACCTGTTGATGAGAAAATTGTAGGCTGGTCATTTTTACGGCATGGGCAACGCTTTCAGCCTGAAGTGAGAACAGCCATGGTTTGTGATGATATCGATATGTTGGCTAATATCACACTCGCTGGAGGAGGTATTGCTAGAATCGCCGCTTTTGTTGTGACTCAACATGTGGCGGAAGGCAGGCTTATTTCTTTATTTGAGGAGGGAAGTCATACAGAGCTTCATGGTGAGCCTGAGCCATTAGACTATTATTTTTGTGTCGCTGATCGTTTTGCTAAAACATTAAAAGTTAGGGTTCTGCAGGAGTTTTTGCATCAGAATTTACCGACCAACTGGCTATAATAGGTGGGTGCGAATAAGTTATTCCTCTTATCAGACAGAGCTGAACAGTGTAATCAGCTAAAAAAACGAACTATGATGATAGGCTTGATATCAAGCAATGTAGCGACAAAATTCTTTTATGAGTCAAGTAAACGGAATAACATTTCGCGAATGGTATGCGGCTCGAAAGGTTTGTTGAGAATGGCTGAGACTCCGGCCTGCTCGACCTGCCCTAATCGTGCTTCATTATTTTCGGTGGTGAGTATCATGATGGGGATAGCGTCATTACCCATATCATTTCTGATGTATTGTACTAATTCATGCCCATCCATTTCCGGCATATTCAAATCAGTCACAATGAGGTCATAATGGTTTTCATTGATCTTATCTAATGCTTTGCGGCCATTTTCGGCATCATCAATATGTAAGATCCCCATCGTACTAAAAATACGCATAATGTGATTACGCGATGTCAGGCTGTCATCTACCACCAACAAACTGAGTTCACTCACATCATAGCTTTCAAGAGTAATCTCTTCCGGATCAATGATATCGAGTGTGGCTCTGATAGCACGTTGTAGATCTTTATGATCGAAGGGTTTAGGTAGAATGGCAATCACACCAGCTTGCCTAACGGGTTCAAGTGCCGCATGCCCTTTTTCACTTGAGATCAGCATATAGGACATATTCAGTTGAGGGTGTTTGTGTATAACGGTCTCTATAAGCTCATTGGCAGTCATATCCGGTAAATACATGGCGGTAATGACCAGATCTGGCGGATATTTATCAATAAAGTCTAATGCTTCTTTACCGCTGCTGACACCATCAATTTTATGCACACCCTCTTCATGCAGATGACGCATAATCAGTTTGAGCTGCATGGCTGATGGTTCAACCAGAAGAATAGACAAATCGTTAGCTGTAAGTAAGGCCATAGGTTTTACTTTCTTACCAAATCTTGTTCAACGGTATGTCGAGTTTGATGGTTTGTCATAACTTCAATAAGGGTTAAGGCAAAATCCATCGCTGTACCAGGTCCTTTTGAAGTAATTATTCTGTCATCGACGATAACAGACTCATCGGAAAGTGAGATTTCAGGCCAATCTTCTTGCTTTATTGCTCCCGGATAGCAAGTGGCTTTATGCTGATTGAGAATTTTAGCATGAGCTAGTACCAGCGGAGCAGCACAAATGGCAGCGATGTGTTTATTAGCATTTAACTGCTTTTGTAATAACACTGAAATACGGGAGTCTTGATTAAGATTGTTTGTGCCGGGCTGTCCGCCCGGCAAAACAATCATGTCAAAATCAGCGTTAACCATATCCTCAAGTAAATGGTCAGCAAACAGAACAATCTGTCTACTGCCTGTAACCTGATGTCGCTGGCTAAGGCTAGCCGTTACTACATTGATCTCTGCTCTTCTCAGTAGATCGATAACGGTAACCGCTTCAATCTCTTCAAAACCCTCGGCGAGAGGTATCAATACAGTAGACATAAGCTATCCTTTATTTTTTAAGGATGGTCATTCCCTTCAACAAATTAAGTGCTTGAGATAAAGCATAATCAGAGACTTCTAGCGGCTGCTCTTTCTCTTTATCAGCCTGGTTCTGTTTTGCATCGGTCTCTTCTTCTTCATCACCATTCATAAGATGATGTGCCAAATCACGCTCACGAAGAGGCGTAAACTCTGCATCTTCGATGGCTGAAATATGCACGGGTTTAAGCTCAATATCAGGCACAATACCTTCTGCTTGAATTGAGCGACCTGATGGCGTGTAATAGCGAGCAGTCGTCATCTTCACAGCTGTGTCATTGGTAAGAGGCATCACTGTTTGGACAGAGCCTTTACCGAAGGTTTTTGTTCCCATAATGACGGCACGGTCATGATCCTGTAAGGCACCAGCCACAATCTCAGAAGCGGAAGCAGAGCCACCGTTGACTAAGACAACGAGTGGCGCGCTTTTCAACATATCGTCTGGCGTCGCATGGAATTTCTGATCTGAGTCTGCAATACGACCTTCGGTATAAACAATAAGGCCTTTTTCTATGAAAGCATCAGAAACTTCAACGGCGGCATCTAGTACGCCACCTGGATTGTTACGTAAATCCAGAACCAGTCCGTTTAAGGCGCCATTATTTTCTTTTTTCAGGTCAGAAATAGCTTCTCTTAAGCTTTCACCCGTTCGAGACTGGAAGGTAGAAATCCGAACATAGGCATAACCGGGTTCCAACATTCTTTTCTTAACACTCTCCACTTTGATAATGGCACGAGTGATATTAATTTTTAGCGGTGTATCTTCGCCTTCACGAATGACGGTTAGCATCAGATCCGTACCAGGTTTGCCGCGCATGATGTCAACGGCATCGTTCAGTGTCATTCCTTTAACTGGCGTATCATCAAGACGAATAATTAAATCACCTGGCTTGATACCGGCTTTAGCTGCAGGGGTATCATCAATAGGTGTCACTACTTTGACAAAGCCATCTTCCATACTGACTTCGATACCTAAACCACCGAACTCGCCAGAGGTGCCTTCACGTAACTCTTTGAACTGATCTTTATCCAAGTATGTCGAGTGTGGATCCAGACCAGAAAGCATGCCGCGAATGGCATTTTCTAATAATTGTTTATCTTCTACTGGCTCTACATAACTGCTTTTTATTCTGCCAAAAATCTCAGAAAAAGTTCGCAAGTCTTCAAGAGGTAGATCGGGTTTAGTGGCTTCCCTGTCAGCAAAAACCATTTGGCCAAATACGAGGGTGGCACCTAAAATTACGCCGCTGGTAATTAAGCCGAAATCACGTTTAAACAAACTCATATTCCTTCCTTAATCGATAAGACTTGTCAGCCTTGTTTTCCCAACCATTTTAATGGATTTGTTGGGCTGCCTCGGTGACGAATTTCAAAATATAGGCCGGAAAGGCCGCGAATTCCTTGTTCGCCTGACTGTGCTATAACATCGCCGGCCTTAACATATTCACCGACATCTCTCAGTAGTGATTCATTGTTGCCATAGAGGGTCATGTATTTATCACCGTGATCAATGATGATTAACAGACCAAACCCTCTCAACCAGTCAGCAAAGACAACGGTGCCGGCTGCTGTGGCTTTGACATCATTTCCAGTTGGTGACGCAATGACGATACCTTGCCACTTGAGTTTACCAAGATTTCTCGAGCTACCATAGCGGGCAAGTATTTTTCCACTCACTGGCCAATCTAGTTTACCTGTCAGACGTGAAAAAGGTGTGTTTGGTTTCACAGCCGTGAGTTTCTTGCCTGGCTTGGGTGCCGGTGGTGTTGGTGTAGACTTTTTACTCAGTGAATTGAGTAGCTGTTGTAGGTTTTTTCTTCTTCTTTTAAAGAGGCTAAACGACTATCTTGGCTGGAGATGCTTTTATCTAGCGCGACCAATGTCGCTTTTCTTTGTTCGGTTTGTTGCTGAAGCTCAGTTTGCTTAGAACGCTGTTGAGTTAGCATGTTTTCCAGTGACTGTTGAGCAAGCAATACTTCACGTTGCTCATTGTTAAGCTTGGTTAGCAGTTGGTGAATATTATGTAGCTCTTGCTGTCTGGCCTGATGGAAATAGCGAAAATACGTACTGCCTCGACTCAGAGTAGAAATATCTTTCTGATTAAGTAAGAGTTCAAGATAACTGGGTTCGGCATGAATAAAAGCGGTGCGTATCTGACTATAAAGGGCATCTAGTTGTTGTTTTTGTTCTTTTTCTTTAATGCCCATTTCCTGACGTAAGGCCTCAACCTCTTTATGTTTATTGTCTATTTGGGTTTCGATATTTCGCAGCTGTTTGTTCAGTTCAGAAACTTGTCGGCTCTGTTTTTTTAATTTCTCGAACAGAGCTTCCCTGTCAGCCTTCTTTGCCGAGAGATCGCTATTTAGGGATTTTATTTCATCACGAACGTCATCTAAGCGTGACGCTGAATCTGTCTCAGCATGAACACTGAAACAGATCAGCAGACTTAAGCTCGCCAGTAAGATCTTTAATGTCACGTTTTTGTTTACTTGGGCAGAACTAATCGTTTTTTATTCATTTCATCAGGGATTGTCAGCCCCATCAAAGACAACATCGTTGGTGCGATATCAGACAAAGTGCCCCCATCAACACAGTCGGCTTCACGACCCGCGAATAATAACGGAACAACGTTGTTTGTATGGGCGGTGTGAGGCTGCCCCGTCTCATGATTGACCATGCGCTCGGCGTTTCCATGATCAGCGGTTACCAGCATTTCACCGCCGACTTTTTCTATTGCTGACCAGATTTTACCTAAACTGACATCCAGTGTTTCAATGGCCTTTACCGCTGCAGCAAAATTACCGGTATGGCCTACCATGTCAGCGTTGGCGAAGTTACAGATGATGACATCGTATTTTTCGCTGTTAATGGCTTCGACCAGTTTTTCAGTGACTTCGGGTGCATTCATTTCAGGTTGTTGATCATAGGTATCCACTTTAGGTGATGGGATGAGTATACGGTCCTCACCCTCATAAGGCGCATCCTGACCACCGTTGAAGAAAAAGTCACATGTGCGTATTTTTCTGTTTCGGCAATACGTAGTTGAGTTTTACCCTGAGCCGATAAATATTCCCCCAAGATGTTATGTAACTTTTCTGTGGGGAAGGCGATAGGTGCGGTAAAGTCTTTTTTGTATTCTGTTAGTGTGACAAAATCTGCTATTTCGATGTGTCGTGGTCGTGTAAAACCTGAAAATTCAGGGTTGATGAAACATTCTGTCAATTCGCGGGCACGATCTGAACGGAAGTTCATAAAGATGATGCTGTCACCATCATTCACTTTCACTGGATCGCCAATGGTAGTGGCTTTAACAAACTCATCGGTCTCTTCTCGTTCATAAGCCGCCTGCAGGGCTTCGATGCCTGTTGCTGCCTGATACTGACCCTTACCTTCAGTGATGAGTTGATAAGCTTCTTCGACACGATTCCAGCGATTATCCCTGTCCATGGCGTAGAATCGACCGATAACTGTAGCAAGTCTTCCGGCGCCTGATGTTTTAAAACTGTCCTCAAGTTTTTCAATAGCCGTGTGAGCGCTTTTCGGCGGTGTATCGCGTCCATCGAGGAAGGCATGGACGTAAATGTTTTTAGCACCCTGCTTCGCGGCTAGTTCGACCATCGCATGAAGATGTTGTTCGTGACTGTGAACACCACCATCAGACAGTAAGCCAAAGATATGTACCGCGTTATCCGTTTTTTTGCTTTTTCTACGGCATCAATCAAAACACGATTGTTAAAAAACTCACCATTCTTGATTGCCAGACTAATACGGGTAAATTCCTGATAAACCACGCGCCCCGCGCCTAAATTCAAATGACCGACTTCAGAATTACCCATCTGATCGCCAGGCAGCCCAACACCCTCTCCTGAGGCATTGATTAATGTGTGTGGATAGTTTTTCCACATATTATCCCAGTTTGGGGTATCTGCTGCGAGAATAGCATTGTTTTCTGCGGATTCGCTATAGCCCCATCCATCGAAGATGATGAGCGCCAGAGGTCTGTGTGTTTGAGTCATTGATTAGTCCTTAAAACGAATGGTGGTCTGGCTCTCTGCTGACTCACCGTTGTCTTGTATGTCATTAAGAATTGATGCCGTGTATTATATGGTGTTTTGTGATGAAATACAGTCACGGGTACTGACGGGCAAAATTGTGGCACAAGCTTTAAACATGGATTCTATCGCGATTGATAATGATATCGAGCGTGCTGCATTTGCACTGAAAGCGATGTCTCATCCTCTTCGTTTGAAGATTCTCTGCGCGATTGGAGAAAATGAATTATCCGTTCAGGATATCGTAGAGCATGTTGGCACGACACAAAGTAACGTCTCCCAGCATTTGGCAAAATTGCGTGAAAAAGAGATTCTCATGTCTCGTCGTGACGCTAATCGCATTTATTATCGTGTAAACGATGAACGAACGCTTCGTTTGATTGAGATGATGCGTGAAGTATTCTGTTCTGCAAAAAATTAATCTAATTTTAAGACAGCTTTAAGGGTTGATATGGAAAATTTGGGCGAGTTTATTGTTAATCATTGGATTTTAAGCACGGCATGGATTGTATTAGCTTGGTTAGTTTTTTCCGATGCAATTAATCGTAAACTGACAGGATTACATCCGCTTGATGTGAACCAGTCAGTCCGACTAGTCAATCAGTACAAAGGTAAGTTTGTTGATGTGCGTGAACCGGAAGAGTTTGAAAAAGGGCATATTGCTGACTCAGTAAACCTCCCACTCTCCAAGTTGGATGAAGAAATCAGTAAGCTAAAAAATAAATCGCAGCCATTAGTCATTGTATGTGCAAGTGGTCAGCGTGCAAAAAATGCTGCTAAAAAGTTCAAATCGAATGACTTCGAAGAAGTCTATGTGATGACTGGCGGCATTAATGGATGGAAAGAGGCAAAATTACCCCTCTTTAGTTAATTAAACAAAATGGCAGGATTTTTATTGTGGCAAAAGTAATCGTTTATTCTTCCGCTCACTGTCCCTACTGTGTGATGGCAAAGCAACTGCTGGAGCGTAAAGGTGTTAAGTACGACGAAATTCGTGTGGATCTTGATCCCTCTAAAAGAGAAGAGATGATGAAAAAGAGCCAACAAAGAACCGTGCCACAGATATTTATCAATAATAAAGCCATAGGCGGCTACACTGATTTAGTTGCGATTGATCGCAGCAAAGAGTTAGATAGCCTCCTGGCGCAATCTTAAAACAAGAAGGAATAGAGATGGCTGAAGAAAATACAGCAGCAGGTGAAGAGCAGCAAAAACCACGTTTTGTGATTCAAAAAATTTACACAAAAGATGTGTCTTTTGAATCACCTAATTCACCAGAAATTTTCCGTGAGGAATGGCGTCCGCAATTGGATTTGCAGCTAGGTAATGAATACAACCGTATCGACGATGATACACATGAAATTATTTTGTCAGTTACTGTCACAGCAAAAGTAGGTGATAAGACGGCATTTCTTGTTGAAGTCAAACAAGCTGGTATTTTTACTTTAACGGGCTACACCACTGAAGAAATGGGACCATTAGTCGGCAGCTATTGTCCGAATACCCTTTTCCCTTTCGTCAGAGAAGTCGTTTCTGATCTGGTGACCAAAGGTGGCTTCCCACAACTTGTCTTAGCGCCAGTCAATTTTGATGCGATGTACTTGCACCAGAAAGAACAGGTAGAAAGACAAGCCCGCGAAGCAAAATCAAACACCACTCACTAAGACTTGGGTAGCGGCTGTGGCAGAACAGGCCAATTTAACACCAACATTAGTTATAGGTGCCGGTGCCTGGGGAACGGCATTGGCGATGGCGATGGCCAGAAATGGTTATCAGACCTGGTTATGGGGACGTGATAAACAACATCGTTCGGAGATGACGTCGTCGCGTGAGAATACGCGTTATTTACCAGGTCAAGCTTTTCCTGAGGCCTTATCCGTTGTTGATGATCTCGATACAGCCATACGTGATTGTCGACATGTACTAGTTTCTGTTCCCAGTAAAGCGTTTGTTGAAAGCTTGCATATGATCAAGCCAAGGCTTGGAGAGACAACGCCAGTTAGTTGGGCGACCAAAGGGTTGGCTCCAGATACGGGTGAGTTGCTCTATGATGTTGCTCGTTCGGTATTAGGTGAAAGTCATCCTTTGGCTGTCATATCCGGTCCATCCTTTGCTGCAGAAGTTGCCGCTAATCTTCCTACTGCCTTTACTGTCGCGTCGGAAGAGGGGCATTTTGCTGAGCAATTGGCGGGACTATTTCACTCTTCGACACTACGTGTGTACACAACTTATGATGTGCTGGGAGTACAGATTGGCGGCACAGTGAAAAATGTATTAGCGATCAGCGCAGGTATTTCTGATGGTTTAGGCTTTGGGGCTAATGCCCGAGCAGCATTGATTACACGAGGTATGGCGGAGATAAGACGTTTAGCCGCAGCACTAGGGGCTGAAACTGAAACACTGTTTGGCTTGTCTGGAATTGGTGATTTAATTTTAACCTGTACGGATGACCAAAGTCGTAACCGCCAATTAGGTTTGGCGATAGGAAGAGGACTCAGTGTTGAAGATGCTGTTCAAGCTGTAGGTAAAACGGTAGAAGGCATGCATGCTGCCAAAGAGGTCATGATAAGAGCTCGACAAGCTAAAATTGAAATGCCGATAGTGGAACAAGTATGCAAAATTTTGTTTGAAGGGTACGATCCACGAGAATCCGTTCAGACGTTGTTATGCAGAGAACAAAAAGCAGAACTCACACCTCCCGCTAATAAACGGGTTAACTAAAACGAGGAAGAATCTATGCGAGGCATTGTGAAGTACAGCACGGCAGTGACCGTTGCTTTAGCCCTGAGCCTGGGGCTGAGTGGTTGTGGTAACCCACTGAAAAAATCTGATGAAGTAGAAATTTCTACAGAGGGAAAAACCTTATTTGAAACAGGTTTGCAGTACGTTAAAATTGTCGATCGTGATGTGCCGGGTGTGGCTAACGACCATCCTTACTCAATATCTCCAGATACAATGCGTACGGTTTTAGAGTCTCTTTATGTAAATGAAAAAGTACTGTTCAACCAACGCCAAAACCCCTTGTTTTCACCTGCAGAGTTACAAATTCTGAGTAATGGCTTAGCGAACGGATTGAGCCGTGCGCAGCCAAATGAAGATGTGACTTTCGTGACCCTTGGTGTGCATCAGGGCATGATTGCGAAAGAGCGTCAAAGTGATAGTGGTCGTGTTTTCATGAGTGGTGGACGTTTAAACATCATCTTCGGTTTGTTGCATGAAGATTATCGTGACAAAGATCAATACACAGGTCAGGAAATTGACCGCCGTGTTAATCCTTTGCTGCCTGGTACAAGAAAGTTTGACTCAGAACCTGCTGTAAGAGTTGCTCTTGATAATGGTATGTCATATCACATTGATCCTGAGACGGGTAAAGAAAGAACAGACTGGATTGAGATTGATATTCCTACAGTCTTACAAACCGTTGCAGAACGTCAAGCTGATTCAAAAGATGCACTCATCAGCCCAGAGTTGAAAGAAGATATTGCGCGTAATAAGCAAGAAACCAGCAATCTTCGCGATGATATGGCTAATATCAAAGAAGTATTATTTGATATGAGTGAAAAAATGGATAAGTTACAAAAAGAACTGGAAGCGCTGAAGAAATAATTCCAGCGGTTCATTTTCTACTATAAAAGGGGCCTTGTGCCCCTTTTTTTGTGCCTGTTTTTTAGAGTTGATAGCGCCTGTCACTTACTGAAAGTCGTGGCAGTGAATTAATGTTCTTTATCAGACTCAAGACTTTAAATTGCTGTCCCATTTGACCTGGCATCAATAACTGCTTTAAAGCCGCACTTTGTTGTAGCCAGTCAGCTGATGTCATTTCACTATGGCACTTCGCCGCAATTGAGGTGATATCGCCTGCTATTAGAAAATCACTTTGTTCATGGAATCCGGCGACATCCATATCTTGTTCCAAAGCAATGTCAGCAAGAGTTGAGAACTCAGTGTGTGTCGTGATGTCTTGCAGCCCAGGTAAAAAGAATGGGTCATCATTGATTTGATGACGAAAATAGCAACATAAGGTCCCCTGCTCTCTTTCTTCGCGGTAGAACTCTGTAAAGCTATAACCATAGTCAATAATAAAGATGGCGCCGGCTTTTAGTGATTGAGCCGTAGTTTGTAGCCATTGCTGTGCTGTTAAGTTGATTTCAGTCTCGTAATATTCAGTTGAAATAAAGGATTGAATACGCTCAGCTTGTTTTTGAAGATCAGCTTTCGTGATGGCCCTGTCTTGCCATGCGAACGCGTTATTATTCCAGCCAACATGACGTTCAAATAATTCATTATCTTTTATTTTTATAAGGTTAACTGGCATGGCATCACATACTTCATTGGCCACAATAACCCCTTCAAACTTTTCTGGCAGGCTATCCAACCAAATAAAGCGATCCATAAGTTCAGGGATATGTTGCTGCAGATAGGCCCGTTGCCGTTGTCGTAAATCTGCGCTGATTTCTAGAATGAAATAATACTCAGGTAACTGGTGCTGGCTTTTGAGATAAGTCATGATATCGGCGGCCAGCTGTCCCGATCCTGCCCCAAATTCGAGTATCTGCTTTTTTGTTAACTGTACCAACACGTCATGTATATGTGTGGCAATACTATAACCAAAGAAATGACTGATCTCTGGAGCTGTAGTGAAGTCACCATACTTGCCCAGTTTATGACTGCCTGCACTGTAGTATCCATAGCCTGGGGTATACAGACAAGCTTGCATATAATCAGAAAAAGGAATTGAACCAGCTTGAGAATAGATCTGTGTCTTTATGATTTCTTTTAACGCATCACTGTGCTGTTGCGCTTCGGGAGAAACAGTCGATAATGTATCTGGATTATTCATCATTAAGGAGCAGCAATTGCAACAGGTTGTATTGGTGACAGGTACGAGTCGTCGAGTGGGTTTGCATATGGCCAAACGATTCCATGAACAAGGTTGTAATGTATTAGCACATTATCGTACTGAGACGTCGGGTGTCCAAGAAATGCGTGACTTGGGTATCGAAACAGTGCAGGCCGATTTTTCTTCGACAGAAACAATAATGACCTTTATTGAGGATTGCCAACAACGTTGTGAGTCTATAAGAGCCGTTATCCATAATGCGTCTTCTTTTTCACCCACACCAGATGATTTAGCAGAGGCTGCTGAGCAGTATGAACAGTTTTTTTATGTGCACATGATGGCGCCTTTTCTTATCAACGAAGGCTTGAAGAATAAGTTTCAGGGAGATGAAAACAAGCCTGCTGATATCGTGCATATTACCGATATCAACGTGGAAAATCCGACCGCTCGTTTTGATACTTATGGCACCACTAAAGCTGGACTTCATAATATGATGCTGGTGTTGGCTAAGAAATATGCGCCAATGATAAAAGTCAATGCCGTTGCTCCAGGGCCTGTGCTATTCACCGAGTCACACTCTGATGAGGTGAGGCAACAGATGATGTCTGAAACCCCATTAGGCTGTGAAGGTGGCGCCGAACCAGTCTTTTTGGCGGTAAGAAGTTTGTTAGATAACCCTTTTCTGACCGGTGTATCAATCGCGGTGGATGGTGGTCGCCGACTCTCCAAACGATAAATGACCCACTTGGATAGCGGTGCCACTTTGAATGCTCTTCGTAATGGGCTTGTCAGCTAAGAATAAAAACAACTCGTCGATTAATGGGTAAAGAAAATACTCATCTGTCACTTGTCTGGCAGGAGTATTCAGGTCATCCGGTACAGTCAGTGAGCAAAGAATATCTAAGTCGGCAGGTCGATCTTTATGTTTGCGATCAGGATCTGCTCGATCTCGTCCAAGTGTCGTTTCTATGTCGTTACAGATATCTTTCAGACTTTCTTTCGATATATCAGTCTCAATGAAAATTACAGCATTAAGGAAGTCATGCTGACTGTTCATTCCTACTGGAGGAATGTGTAATACCCGACTGATATCAAAACTCGCAAAATGTGCCAAGAGCTGGGCAATAATCTGAGAAAAATTCTCAAAAGGCGCAATATTGCAGCCTAATCCAAGCAGGTAGCCGTTTCTTTTCTTGTGCATTATTTGCTTCGTTCAATCACAATCCGCGCGGTGTTTTGCCCATGAAGAGCGACAGGTTTGCTTAGTGTCAGCTTGAGTTTTGGAATTGAAAATTCAGTGAGTAGCATCTGCGTAAGATCTTCAGCGAGTGTCTCAATGAGCTGATAGTCACTGGCTTTAACAAAGTTAACAATTTTTTGGGCGATCGCACCATAATCGAGAGTGTTACTGATGTCGTCTGTTTCCGCAGCTTTACGAATATCCCAGTCCATTTCGAGATCAAAAGTCAGGGTCTGTTGGGTGTGTCTTTCCCAGTCGTAAATACCAATAATGGTATCGATTTTAAGGTCGTTAAGAAAAATTTTATCCATATCTCGATCTGTTAAAGGGTGGCAATCACTGATTCGCGACCTATAATGTCGCAACGTTTTTAAAAGGTAGCATCATATCATGCTTGAGACTTATACCTTACCCGTCATCTTATTGGTGGTCGCTTATCTTTTTGGTTCATTATCCAGTGCCATCATTCTCTGTAAACTGGCAGGCTTACCTGACCCGAGAACGCAGGGATCTGGCAACCCTGGAGCCACTAATGTGCTGCGTTTTGGAGGAAAGAAGCTTGCCGCTACCGTATTGCTGTTTGATGTTCTAAAAGGTGTCATTCCTGTTGCAGTGGCACATGCAGTCGGTCTTGAAATGGTATGGGTAGCGGGTACGGCATTCGCAGCCTTTTTAGGACATTTATTCCCCGTTTTCTTTGAGTTTAAGGGGGTAAGGGAGTCGCGACAGCGTTGGGCGGTTTTATTGCTTTGTCCCCTGCTCTGGCTGCTGCAGGCTTAGCGACGTGGTTAATTATCTTTGCTGCGACACGAATATCATCGCTATCTGCCCTCGTGGCTGCTGGCTTAACACCCGTCTACAGCTTGTGGCTGATTGACAGTGTTAATGCACGTTGGATTATCTTGCTGACAGCACTGCTATTGATTGCCCGACATCATGGCAATATACGCCGTTTGCTCGCTAAAGAAGAATCTAAATCTGGTTAGTTTATGGTGGGCTGAGTTCATTCAGCGGCCAGCGAGGTCTGACAGTAAAACTTGGCACATCTTGATATTTCATTGCCTCATGGCGCATGGCGCCTGCAAAAGCAATCATAGCGCCATTATCACTGCAAAATGCTTGTCGCGGATAAAACACTTCAACGCCCTTCATCGAGTCTAGTTTATGACGAAGCGCTTTATTGGCACTCACGCCTCCGGCCACCACTAAACGTTTATGCCCTGTTTGTTTGAGGGCTCTTTTACATTTGATAGCGAGGGTTTCGACAACAGCTGTCTGAAAAGCTAAAGCAATATCCGCTTTATCCTGTTCCGTTTGTTTTGTGTCCAGCCAGGTATTCATAGCAAATGTTTTTAAGCCACTGAAGCTAAAATCGAGGCCAGGTCGATTGGTCATCGGACGAGGAAAAACAAAGCGATCGGCAATACCTTGTTCGGCCTTGGCAGCCAGATAGGGGCCACCAGGATAATCCATCCCAAGTAGTTTGGCTGTTTTATCAAAAGCCTCGCCAACGGCATCGTCAATGGATTCACCCAGTAGCTCGTATTGGCCAACCCCTTTTACATCCACTAGCAAAGTATGACCACCTGACACGAGTAATGAGACAAAAGGAAAGGCTGGAGATGGTGTTTCGAGTAAAGGAGATAATAAATGCCCTTCCATGTGATTTATCGCTAAGGCAGGAATATTGAGAGCCCAGGCAAGGCTGCGACCTATCGCGGCGCCAACCAGTAATGCACCAGCTAAACCTGGTCCAGCCGTGTATGCAATGCCATCAATATCACTTCTGGATAATCCTGCCTCGGATAATACTTCTTCGATTAAAGGTAAGGTTTTACGAATATGATCTCTCGAAGCCAGCTCTGGGACGACACCACCATATTCGGCATGCATAGCTATTTGGCTAAATAAGCGATGAGCTAATAAACCTTTTTCAGTGTCGTAAATGGCGATACCTGTCTCGTCACAGGAAGATTCAATACCTAAAACACGCATTTTTTACCTAAACTATATTGTGAGTAAACGTGACTATTATGCCCTTTTTTATAAATAAAGTGATTTAACTGTTTGCTTTCCGGTAAATATTTCGTACAATTAGGGGTTTCCATACAAGAATTGTTTAGGGAGTTTTTTGAATGCCTGCAGTAAGAGTTAAAGAGAACGAACCATTTGACGTCGCTCTACGTCGTTTTAAACGTGCATGTGAAAAAGCTGGCACTGTTGCCGAAGCCCGTGCTCGTGAAGCTTATGAAAAACCAACAACTGTACGTAAACGTGCCGCAGCAGCAGCCGTAAAACGTCACCAGAAGAAACTGTCTCGCGAAAACGCAAGCCGTATCCGTCTTTACTAAAATCGTTATTCAGAGACAAGTCCAATACCATGCCTGCAGAAGCCAGCCCGTTAAAAGTTACTATTCAAGACAGCATAAAAGACGCTATGCGTGCGAAAGACAAAGAACGTCTTGCCGTGCTTCGTCAAATTTCAGCAGCGATTAAGCAAGTTGAAGTAGATAACCGGGTTGACCTTTCTGATGACGATATTGTTGTCATCCTGACAAAGATGAGCAAACAACGTCGTGAAGCATTAGAACAGTATGAAAATGCCTCTCGTGCAGATTTGGCGGATATCGAAAAAGCTGAACTTGCCGTTATTGAAGAGTTCATGCCTGAGCAGCTATCTGAAGAAGAGGTTGCTCAAGAAATCCAAACAGCCATTGAAGAAGCTGATGCAAGCAGTATTAAAGACATGGGCGCAGTCATGAATGTGTTGCGACCAAAAATTCAAGGCCGTGCTGATATGGCCGCAGTTAGTGGAAAAGTAAAATCAGCGTTAAGCAATTAAAACAGCAACGCTGCCGTATCTCATAAGATATGGTTAATATTTTCAATAAAATTCAGCCATAATACCAGATATGGCTGGTCAAATACCCCCACAATTCATTGATGAACTGCTAGCCCGGGTTGATATCGTAGATATCATAGATGCCCGGGTTGCTTTGAAAAAGCAGGCAAGAATTTGCATGCCTGCTGTCCTTTTCATAATGAAAAAACTCCTTCGTTTACAGTTAGTCCGGAAAAGCAGTTTTATCATTGCTTTGGCTGTGGTGCACATGGCACAGCAATAGGATTCCTCATGGAATACGATCAACTTAGTTTTCCTGAAGCTATTCAGGAACTAGCTGATCATGTGGGGATGACTGTGCCGACCACACAAAATGTCTCGCAATCTCCGCAACAGAAAAACCTCTATGACTTGATGGATAAAGTCAGCCAATTTTACGTCCATCAGTTACAAACTCACCCCGACAGACAGCTTTTTGTGGATTATTTAAAGACTCGAGGGTTATCTAAAAAAACAGTTGAAATGTTTGGCATCGGTATGGCGCCAGATGGTTGGGATAATGTTTTAAAAACCTTTGGTTCTTCTCAAGCACAAGTTAAACAGCTTCTGGATGCCGGTTTGTTGATCAAAAATGATACTGGACGGACCTACGATCGCTTTCGACATCGTCTTATGTTTCCAATTCGTGATCGCAGAGGCCGAGTTATTGGTTTTGGCGGTCGAGTATTAGACGATTCAACACCAAAATACCTTAACTCGCCTGAAACACCGATTTTTCATAAAGGAACAGAACTGTACGGCCTCTATCAGGCAAAAAAACAGAACCGTAAACTTGAACGAGTACTCATTGTTGAAGGTTATATGGATGTTATTGCTTTGGCCGAACATGGTATTACAAATGCAGTTGCCACACTGGGTACTTCAACCACACCAGATCATTTAAAACAATTATTAAGGGCCAGTCCGGAGGTGGTTTTTTGCTTCGATGGCGATCGTGCAGGTAGAGAAGCTGCCTGGCGAGCAGCGGAAAATGCATTACCTATGTTGGGTGGTAATCAGCAACTGAAGTTTATGTTTTTGCCCGATGGTGAAGACCCCGATAGTATGGTGCGAAGGCATGGTGCAGAGGCATTCGAGTCAGAAGTGCTACATGCCCAAAATTATTCAGATTTTTTCTTCACATGGTTAACCGAGAAGGTTGACCTCAGTTCAATGGATGGACGCGCTCGTCTGGTAGAAATCACCAAGCCATACCTGAAACATGTTCCAGCGGGGGTCTATAGGGATATGTTAGAACAACGTTTAGCGGAGTTAAGCCAAACTAATATCGCTACATTAAACAGGCATATAGAGAAGCCCGCATCGAGACTGCAGAGAGCACCAAAGAAGCAAACATTAGCGACCATGACGCCATTAAGGCTAGCTATTAGCATTCTTCTGCAATATCCCATATTGGCGAGAGAGATTGATGACACAGCATCGATTAGTTCTCTTCAGTTACCAGGTGTGAATATTCTTAAAGAATTGCTTGAAACTCTTCATCAGTATCCCCATCTTACTACTGCGGCACTTCTAGAACGTTGGCGCGACAGGGAAAATGGTGCGCATCTTGAGAAGTTAGCGCTGCAAAGTTTGAGTTTGTCAGCTGATGAGCTCAAACACGAGTTGCTCGGTATATTTTCGCAACTACAAAAACAAGCTAAGGAACAACGACGAATTTATCTCGAGTCAAAACCGCTCAGTGAGTTAACCGAAGCAGAAAAAGCTGAGTTACGGTTATCGCAGAAATAAATGTTTATGTTAATTTGATGCAATAAATTTGTCATTTCAGTATAATGAAGTGTTCACGTCTATAAGCGTCACAGGGTTAAAGGGGCTGCATGAAAGATCAACAATCACGCGTTAAGGAACTGATCGCCTTAGGTAAAGAACGTGGTTATCTCACCTATGGTGAGATTAATGATCATCTTCCGGAAGATTTGGTAGATGCTGATCAGGTCGAAGATATTGTCAGCATGTTTAGTGACCTCGGTATTATGGTCCACGAAGATGGCATGGATACCGATGAAATGGAGCGTCTTGCTGAAGCGGTTTCGTCGAACGACGAAGTCTCCGATGAAGAAGCTGCTGCTGTCCTAGCAAGCTCTGATGGCGAATTTGGTCGAACTACTGATCCAGTGCGTATGTATATGCGTGAAATGGGCTCGGTCGAACTTCTGACACGCGAAGGCGAAATTGTCATTGCCAAACGCATTGAAGCGGGCTTGCGTGAAAGCCTGATGATGCTATCAACATATCCTGCATGTATTTCATCATTTTTAGAGCTGTATGACGCTGTAGAAGCAGGGGAAATGCGTCTGAATGAGCTAATAAAAGGCTTTGTTTCAGCAGAAGAGCTGGTAGAAGAGCAGGATGATCTCAGCGATACAGATGACGACTCAGATGATGATTCTGACAGCGATTCAGATGATGACGATGATGACGATAGCGTAGACAACGTCAGTGATGATGATGATTCAGGTGAAATCGATCCTGAAGAAGCGCGGGTTCGGTTTGAAGCATTAAAAGACAGCTTTAATGCCTATCTGAAAGCTGAAGATAAAGAAGCTGAGACGTTACGCGAACAGGCAAGTGCTCAATTTATGGAGTTTAAACTCACTCCAAAAACATTGGCTTATCTCAATGTCTTAATGAGCGATACGGTCAACGAAATCCGTAATCAAGAAAGAATTATTATGGATATCGTAGTAGAGCAAGCTCGCATGAATCGCCGTGATTTTATTGATTCATTTCAAGGTAATGAGAGCAATGTTAACTGGGCTGATAAGCATATCAGAGCCAAAAAACATTACTCTTCTACCATTAAGAAGCATCACGACGAAATCATTGCTGCACAATCAGTTTTAGCTGAGATTGCAGAAAGTCGTGGCATGTCAATTTCTGAAATAAAAGAAATTTCACGCCAAATGTCGATTGCAGAGGCTAAAGCCCGCCGCGCGAAAAAAGAAATGGTTGAGGCGAACTTACGTCTGGTTATTTCTATTGCGAAAAAATATACAAACCGTGGCTTGCAGTTCTTGGACTTGATTCAGGAAGGTAATATTGGCTTGATGAAAGCCGTTGATAAATTTGAATATCAACGTGGTTATAAGTTCTCAACCTATGCAACCTGGTGGATCCGTCAGGCGATCACCCGCTCAATTGCCGACCAGGCACGCACTATTCGTATTCCTGTGCATATGATTGAGACAATCAATAAACTGAACCGTGTTGCCCGCCAAATGCTACAAGAGATGGGGCGTGAGCCGACACCGGATGAGTTAGCTGAACGTGTCGATATGCCTGAAGATAAAGTACGTAAAGTACTGAAGATATCTAAAGAGCCAATTTCGATGGAAACACCGATCGGTGATGATGAAGATTCACATTTAGGTGATTTTGTTGAAGATGTGAACGTGATTTCACCTTCAGATTCTGCGATAATAGAAGGCTTGCGTGAAGCGACTCAAGGCGTATTAAACGGCCTGACAGAGAGAGAAGCAAAAGTTTTACGTATGCGTTTTGGTATCGATATGAATACCGATCATACGCTTGAAGAAGTAGGCAAACAATTTGACGTCACACGTGAACGTATACGTCAGATTGAAGCGAAAGCATTACGTAAACTGCGCCATCCTTCACGTTCTGATCAATTACGAAGCTTCCTAGATTCAGAAGGTTCGTAAGCTAGTCAAAAGGGCCTATAGCTCAGTTGGTTAGAGCAGTGGACTCATAATCCATTGGTCCTAGGTTCAAGTCCTAGTGGGCCCACCAATACAATCAAAGCCTTGGTATTAAGTTCTGCCAAGGCTTTTTTTATGCCTGACATTGATAAATAATTCACAAAAGATTGATTATAGTCATAGCATCAGCATATCCCTGTTGTGATAAAAAAATACGACAGGCATGGTGTTATTAATTGATTAATATGTGAGTAGTTATGAGTGATGATCTGGATTTGTCTGGTTTAAGAAGAAGCTACGAAAAAGACTCTCTTGACGAGAGTATGAGTGCAGCATCACCACTTGAACAGTTTAAGCTGTGGTTATCAGACGCGCTGGAAAAAGGTGTGTGTGAAGCTAATGCAATGACCTTAGCCACAGCAGATGAACAGGGTAGACCATCAACTAGACCTGTCTTGATAAAAGGGTTCGATGAAGATGGCATTGTCTGGTTTACTAATTACCAAAGTAGAAAAGGGCAAAATCTAGATGTTAATCCTTACGCCTCAGTACAATTCTTTTGGCCAGAGTTAGAGCGTGTTATCCGAATTGAAGGGAAAGTTGAGAAACTCACTACATCATTGTCAGATGAGTATTATACTTCGAGGCCATTAACCCACCGTATCGGTGCTTGGGCATCACCACAAAGCCAAGTTATTAAAAGTCGGAAAGTGATTGTTGAAGACGCCGCGAAATACGCATTGAAGTTTGGACTAACACCGCCAAGACCTGAGTCATGGGGAGGGTATAGACTCATGCCTCAGTATTGGGAGTTCTGGCAGGGACGATCTAGTAGGCTACATGATCGCATTGCTTATAGCTTAAAAACAGATGGTCAATGGATAAAACAACGATTGGCGCCATAAAACTGATAGAAAATGTGATCTTGCTCATAATTTAGTGTCTTTATATTCAATTTTTTTATCTGTACGACGCTACACTTATTGTGAGGTGATGGGTTTCAGTTCTCACAATTATTGCTCCTTCTAATTGATTAAGCTAGGTATATACCTAGCTTTTTTTGTAAAAAAAGCCCCAATTAAGGGGCTGAGAGTAAACCGGTAGGTTTTAATAGTTTTTATTTTCAGAGGCGGAATCTTCAATCGCATCGCCTGCTGATTCAACATCCTTGCCAACACCTTCCATCGTGTTACAAGCGGATAAGAAAAGTGCCAAAGATAATGGAATTAATAAGGTAGTAAGTTTCATAATTTGCTCCTCCAATTATTGTTGAGAGGGTTTATTAAGTCTGGTCCAGTCCGGATACGTATCAAGATAACTCCGATCAAAACCAGATAGATCAATTAATCCGTCTAAATCGTTTATTTCTATTTGACCATTTTTATTGTCAATTAGACCTAAATCACGTAAGTGTTTAAACGTACGACTTACATGAACTGAAGAAATACCAAGGGTATCACCGATAATCGCCTGATTCATAGGTAGGTGAAACTCACATGCCCGCTGATGTAATCTCACTTTCATTTCAACAATGAAATGTGCAAGACGTTCAGCAGCGTTTCGTCTGCCTATATTGACGATTCTCTCAATCAGCATGGCCTGTTCTCTGGCCATGATCAAAAAGAATAAATCGGTTAATCTTGGTGATTTTTCAAAAATCTCAGTCAATCTTTGTTTAGGGAATGGACAGGCTTCTATTGGTGTCAGCGCCCTAAACTCTGTGAGTGAATGACTCAGTCCAATTTCCCTTAATCCTATAATCTGACCTGGCAAAAAGATATCCAGAATTTGCCTTTGGCCATCTGCCATGGTCTTTATCGCACAGGCCCAGCCAGATTTTAGGGTGTAAAAACGATCACTGTATTCACCAGCGAACGCTAGACGTTCACCAGAGCCAAACTTACGAGCATCTCTTTCTAGAGCGGCAAGAAGGTTTACTTCTGACTCTGACAACTCGACCATTTTTTCAAACTGACGAACAATACAACTTTCTGTATCGCTGATAACAGATTCCATGAAGACTCGCTCAAATAATGTAGTTCAAAAGAGACCTTCTTGAATACGCCATCATCGATTAAGAATGTCTATATTTTTCGTGAGAATATACGTCTACATAGGTGGACGTCTACCAGTAATGAAGAAAATGAGGGCGAGAACTAAACCAATAACAAATAAAATCCAAGCAATGTTGGTCGCTGTACCAGCAACACCACTTAAACCAAGCGCACCAGCAATGATACCGATGATTAAAAACGTCAATGCCCAACTTAACATATCTATCTTCCTTTATAGTGAATGGGAATGAATACGATATGTGTATTTGATTACCTCGTCTTTAACATAGGTTAAGGCAGTAGTCATTAATCAGCGATAGGTTAGATTAAGAAGAGCCGAACAATAAGTATTTCCGATAAATACTTTTTGCTATGAAAGCTCTTTTAATGTCAGTATTGATGAACAAACGCATTAATAAGTTTGTCAGTCTAGTTGAATAATGTTTTTATTCAGCCCAATTCTAAATGGAGATGTATGTATGAAATCAATGAGTGAATCAAAGTCTTTTTCAATGATCTGTAAAGCATTTCTAATTATGTTTGCTTTTGCAGGCGTTGGTATGCTTTCAGCTTGTGATAACGATGGTCCAGCAGAAGAAATGGGTGAAAAAATCGACAACACGGTTGAAGATGCTGGAGATGCAATTGACGATGCTGCAGATGACGCTGGTGATGCTATTGAAGATTCAGCAGATGAAGCTGAAGATGCAATGGATAAATAGTTGCCACGGATAATAGTCTCGAAGATACGTTTATAACAGATCAATAGGAGATAAAAATGGCTACACAAACGACAAATCAAGAATTACAAGAACAGTTAGATGCATTACGTAAAGATTTTGCCGAAGTTACCAGTACTTTAAAAAATCTAACTACAGAATATGCACAACAAGGACAAGATAAAGTCAAAGCGACTGCACAGCAGGCACAACAACAGGCAAAAGAGAGTATTGCTAGAGCACAAGGCGAAGTTGAAGCACACCCATATACAAGTATGGCCGTTGCTTTTGGTATTGGCTTGGTGATTGGTAAAGCGCTCGATAGAAAATAACTCTATTCACCCTAACTAAATAAGAAGGTTACGATGAGTTTGTTTTCAAGAATACAAGTAACAACCTTAGCGTTTGCATTGGCAATCATTCTCGGATTATTTGCTATTGGTTTTGCCGGGATTGCTGGCTATATAGCTCTTCAGGCATATTTTGATACGCCTCTAGCAGCTTTGTTAACAGCCATCGCGTACCTTCTGGTGGCGTTAATTATTTTAGCCGTTGTAAAAGTACTGAACCGTACTTCTGATAAAGCACCCTCTCGTAATAGAGAGGGGCGCGAGTACAATACTCAACAAACTGAGGAGTTAACCGCACTTTTGGAAAAATTTTCTGACCCTGTGCTGGTTGATGTGATCAAAAAACACCCAGGCAAGTCTCTAGCAACAACTTTAGCTGCTGGTGTTTTATTTGGTTATAGTCAGGAAGCTAGGTCTGTTGTTAAGTCTGCATTGAAGCAATACTTTGACGAAAGTTAATGTCACTTAACATATATAAAAATAAAAAAGCCTCAATTCATTGAGGCTTTTTTATTAATAACCTTTATTCTCGCTGGCACTCTTTTCTAGAGCATCTCCTGCCGCACCCACATCTTTACCGATGCCCTCCATCGTATTACAGCCAGCTAGAAATAAGATGAAACAAACAGATAGTAACAAAGCCAATGGTTTCATAAACACTCCTATTTTAAGACAGGCATAAAATTACCATAACTGATAAAAGATAGAGAAACCTTTATCTTTTTTTACACCATGGTTTTTTGTCTAGGAACTAAATTTTTCAATACTGGTCATGTATAATTGAATAATAATTAGCTGGCTAACTAAGTGTGATTGTCAGGCGCAAAAAAAAGATTACTCGAATCAGAATTAGGATGAATCAAATGAAGCTCATGATTAACGGTAAAAGCCGTCAGGTAGACGCACCTGAAGATACACCAATTCTATGGACACTCAGAGACATACTCGGTATGACAGGCACAAAGTTTGGATGCGGTAAAGCGCTTTGTGGCGCCTGTACAGTTATGCTTGATAGTAAACCAATCCGTTCCTGTGTCACACCAATCAGTGCGGCAAAAGATAAAAAAATTACCACTATCGAAGCGGTATCAGAGGACAAAGTTGGGCAAGCTGTTCAGACGGCTTGGCAATCGATAAATGTGCCTCAGTGTGGTTATTGCCAATCAGGACAAATTGTTGCTGCAACGGCCTTGCTTCGTGACAACCCAAACCCGACAGATGAAGATATCGACACTGCCATGAGTGGCAATATTTGTCGTTGTGGTACCTATACGCGGATACGCGAAGCAATTAAGCAAGCAGCGCAACAGGGGGTAAATAATGAATCATTCTGATCTTCCTGAAATAGCCAATGTGAGTCGACGTAAACTTCTTAAGGGCTTCGCATTAAGCGGACTCGTACTAGCTGTTGGTATGCCGTCACAATTATTTGCTGCGGATGAAACCCCAAAATATGGACGTGACGGGATGCCTAATGGCTGGGTTGATGATCCTCTCGTGTTTGTCTCAATTGCTGAAGATGGCACTGTCACGATTGTCGCTCATCGTTCTGAAATGGGCCAAGGCGTTAAAACAAGTTTACCTATGGTGGTTGCCGATGAAATGTCTGCTGACTGGGCAAAAGTAAAAGTTGTTCAGGCAGAGGGTAATGAGATGCGCTATGGCAACCAGAATACCGATGGCTCGAGAAGTATGCGCCATTTTTTCATGCCAATGCGTAACGTCGGGGCAGCAGCCAGGATGATGTTAGAAGCTGCCGCCGCGGCGATATGGTCGGTGCCTGTCAGTGAAGTAAAAGCAGCGAATCATCAGGTCGTTCATGCGGCTAGTGGACAATCACTAGGTTATGGTGAGCTTGCTCAGAAAGCGGCCGAAATGGATGTGCCCGAAAGCCAAAACCTGATTTATAAAACTGCAGATGAATTCAATTACATCGGCAAAAGTGACAATAGGCTCGTTGATGGGGCCGATATCGCTACTGGCCAAACAACGTATGGTATGGATGTACGCCTTGATGATATGGTCTATGCTGTTATCGCGCATCCTCCAGCTTATGGCGATACACTCAAATCTTACGATGATACGGAGACCTTAAAAGTACCTGGCGTACTCAAAGTTCTGACCTTGCCCAGTAGCCCGCCTCCAGCTGTATTTAATCCACTAGGTGGGGTGGTTGTTGTCGCGACCAACACTTGGGCGGCAATTCAAGGTAGAGAGAAATTATCTATCGAATGGAACGCGGGCCCTAACCGTCAGTATGATTCAGAAGCCTTTCGTAAGACTTTAGAGCGTTCCTCACAGCAAAAAGGGGGTAAGGTCATCAGAAGCAAAGGTCAAGCGTATAAGGCAATGGCCAATGCCAGTTCAACAATTTCTGCTGACTACTACATTCCTCACCTAGCACAAGCGCCAATGGAACCTCCTGCTGCGACGGCACGGTTTGTTGATGGTATATGTGAGATTTGGACTGCAACCCAGAACCCACAGGCTGGTGTTGATACCGTTGCGAAATGGCTGGAAGTAAAACCTGAGCAGGTTAAGGTCAACGTGACCCTATTGGGCGGCGGTTTTGGGCGGAAGTCGAAACCAGACTACCTGGTTGAAGCCGCGCTGATTTCCAAAGCATTGGATGGGCGCGCTGTGAAAACAGTATGGACACGTGAAGATGATATTCAGCATTCCTATTTTCATACTGTGTCTGCTGAACATATGGAAGCCGCGTTTGATGAGCAGGGCGATACCATCGCTTGGTTGCACCGTACAGTCGCTCCAACCATTGCTTCAACCTTTTCGGAAGGTGCCAAACATGAAATGCCGATGGAGTTGAGCATGGGGGTGGTGAATATTCCTTTTGATATAAAGAATATTCAAATCGAAAACCCAGAAGCACCAGCTCATACACGTATTGGTTGGTATCGTTCGGTAGCGAATATTCCACATGCTTTTGCTATTCAATCATTTATTGCTGAGATGGCTCACCAACAGCAAAAAGACCATAAAGACTTCTTATTGTCTCTGATTGGGCCCGATCGAGAAGTAGACCCGACCTCATTAAAAGATGAGTGGAACTATGGCGAGTCCCCCGAGCTTTACCCATTGAATACAAAACGTATGAAAGGCGTGATTAACATGGTGACGGACAAAGCTGAGTGGGGAAATCACTACCGACAGGTTCTGGTCAGGGAATGGCTGCTCATTATAGCTTCGTGACATACGTCGCGGTTGTCGTTGAAGTGACGGTGAATGACGATGGAGAAGTCAGCGTGCCCAGAGTGGATGTTGCTGTAGATTGCGGTCCTCAAGTGAATCCAGAACGCATTCGTTCACAGATTGAAGGGGCATGTATTATGGGCATGAGCCTTGCCCTGTCTAGCGAGATTACCTTTAAAGACGGCGTTACCGTTCAAGATAATTTTGATGGGTATCAGGTTGCTCGCATGGATGCTGCACCTAAGGAAATTAATGTGCACCTGATGCCGGCTAATGACTTTAGTGAACCGCTAGGTGGTGTTGGTGAGCCAGGTATGCCACCGATTGCACCCGCTCTGTGTAACGCCATTTTTAATGCAACAGGCAAACGTATCCGTGAACTGCCAATACGTTATCAACTAGAGTCGTAATGTTATGACGGGGCATGATACAAACGTGCTAAAACAGCTGCAAAGCTGGTATCAGCAAGGGCATAAGGTCTGGTTAGTGACGGTACTTAGCACTTACGGTTCCAGCCCTCGCCAGCCTGGCTCTATGTGTGTATTACGTGATGACGGGCTGTTCACTGGCTCCGTTTCCGGCGGCTGTGTAGAAGATGATTTAGTGACACTTTTACGTGATGGTGCACTTTCGTCAGCTTCAGCTCAAATAAAAACCTACGGCGCTAATCAGGAAGAGCAAGCACGTTTCAAGCTACCTTGTGGAGGGCAATTAAAATTACTGGTAGAGCCAGTCATTGATGACCAATGGCTTGATGATGTTATCACCGCCATTTCCTCCCAAAAGCTGATCAAAAGAGACGTTTCTCTGAGGTCTTTACAGGTAACCTGCTCCTTAGCACTAAGTCATGAGCCTCTGGTCTGCGAACGGCCAGAGTCCATCTCATTCGTCTACGGACCGCGTTTACGCTTACTCATTATTGGCGCTGTAGAAACGTCATATTATCTGGCCAATATAGCCACTGCGCTCGATTATCAAGTCTATGTTTGTGATCCAAGAGTTGAGATGCAGCAGACATGGACACATCAAGAAAGTACATTACTGACAATGATGCCCGATGATGCTGTGACCTCACTGCAGCCCGATCTAAATACGGCAGTGGTGGCTTTAACGCATGATCCGAAGTTAGACGATATGGCATTACTTGAGGCGCTCAAATCAGCGGCTTTTTATGTGGGGGCTTTGGGGGCCAAATCGAATAACAATAAGCGTCGGGAAAGACTCAAATTATTTGATCTGACTCAACAAGAGATTGATCGGCTGCATGGTCCGGTTGGTATGTCCATAGGTAGTAAAACGCCTGCAGAAATTGCGGTGGCGATAGCGGCCGAGTTAGTCGCTATTTATCGTCAACGTATTCGAGCACAACAGACTTCAGCTTCATTGGATAAGGTGCTCACCTAAACATGGCGCTTGAAAAGGTAGCGCCGATTATTCTCGCTGCTGGTAAGTCAACACGCTTTGGATCCAACAAGTTACTGGCAGAAGTCGAATTTAAAGGCATCAGACAAGCGTTGCTACTGCATACTTTATCACCCTGGTTGGATGTGTTTGAGCGCGTTTATCTGGTGACGCCCAAAGAGAATCAGCTTATTGAAGAAGCCTGTCATTCTATTGATCACAGCATTGAGTTTATCAAAGCAGAACAGAGTGAGTTGGGTATGGGGCATTCGCTTGCTGCCGGTGTGGAAGCTTGTCATTCATCACAAGGTTATTTGATAGGCTTGGCAGATATGCCAATGATTGAGCCAGAAATACTTGAAAATCTGGTCAATAAGCTTGAGCAAGGCTTTCCTATCGCTGCTCCCTATTTTGAGGGTAGACGTGGTCATCCAGTTGCTTTTTCTCAAATTTATCGTGATGCATTACTGGCATTATCAGGTGATGTAGGGGCTAAAAGTATTCTGCTCGAGAACGAGAAGCTGATTGAAAAAGTGAATGTGAAATCGTCTTCAGTTTTGACCGATATTGATCTAAAGTCGGACCTTTCAGTGCTGTCATGAATCCTGAACTAATACAGGCTTTATTACTTATTCAGGGATAAGTTTTTTCGCCAAAGCATTCAGGTGAAAAAAATGAAATCGACCGATCTTCACCGGCACAAGCACACAGTTGTTTTTTTCCATAAACTCACGCAGTTGTAACTGTTTGTTCGGCTTATAGAGGACGGGCTTGCCCGTCAGCGAGTAGAGAATGCCAGAATCGGTAATGGCTGAGCCTTGCCGTGTTTTGAAATCATAGTGAAAGTCAGTCACTTGTTGCGTGATGATAAAAAAATCGTAATGGCTGGAGTGGCCAAAAATATGTTGTTCTTGGGTTTCTTGGACTTCTACCAAGCCCCAATTTGATATGACGCCGCACTCTGATAACGATCTGGCTTCCAAAACACGATCCTTGTGTAAATTTGTGAAACAGTGCTCATTAATTTAGCAGTTTAATTCTCTTATAACAATGCTTTACGGATGCCAATTTTCGATAAGCCGTATGGATACGGTCATCACATTTTTTTCATCGATCTGTCGACAAAATCAGACAAACATACATGGAGAAAGAATATGAATAATTCGTTCAAAGCTGGCTTACTTATGATGGTAGCTTCTACTGTCCAAGCAAAAGATTGCCCACAATATATGGATTATGACTTGCCCAAACTTCACTCGAATGACACGGTGAATTTATGTGAAATAGCCAAAGATAAAACCTTATTAGTCGTTAATACCGCAAGTCACTGTGGCTATACGCGCCAATTTGGTGGTTTGGAGTCATTACATCAGCAATACCAAGATAAAGGTTTAGTGGTAATTGGTTTTGCGAGCAATGACTTTGATCAAGAAGCCAAAACAGAAGTGGAAGCAGCGAGAATTTGTAAAGAAAACTTTGGTGTGTCATTCACCATGGTTGCGCCAAGTTATGTAACAGGTTCGCGTGCTAACCCAGTTTTCAGGGAAATTAATCAACAAAGCCAAGCGCCAGATTGGAACTTCAATAAATACATCGTTGATGCTGATGGGCAGGTGGTAAAACACTTTGCCAGTTCAGTTGAGCCAGATGATCCTGAATTGTTAAACACTATTGATTCCACTCTGAGTAAGAATGAAGATAATCCCTAAGCTCAAGAGATACGCATAGCTTGTTGACTATATACCCAGCAAGGTCAATACTCTACTGTTATTGATACTTTGTTGTTATCATTAACAAAGTCTATTAGCACACAAAAGGAATGCTGGAGTAAAGGATGTGTATTGTTTATCGACTGGTATTTGCCAGTTTAATAGGTTTGGCCTTATCTGCATGTAGCAGTATTCACAATACCATTGGTCCAGACACTCCTCAGTCTGAGTTACGAGAATCTTTGCAGGCGCCGCTGACTGTTTCTGATAGTGGTTCGCCTTTTTGTCAGGAAGCAACGGTGGTTGCAGTCACGCCAAAAGTGGTGCGTGTTCCAGAGCGTTATCACGCAACGCTTTATTTTGAGTTAGACAAAACGACGTTTACACCAGCCTCTCTCCGTGATTCTGTTGATGTATACAAAGCGATTCTGGAAAGAAAAAATCGTCATGTTGAAATTGTCGGTCATACAGACACGCTTGGCGCCAGCGCATACAATGAAAAGCTCTCAGAGCGTCGCGCTAACAAGGTAGCGCAGGATTTGATCAATGCCGGTGTTGAAGCCAATCAGATTTCTGTGTCAGGGAAAGGGGAAACGGATCTGAAAGTACCCACGGCAAATGGCACTGAAGAAGTACGTAACCGCCGGGTTGAGATTGATCTGCGTTAATATCTGGAGCATTTAGACATATGGTTACATCGCAACGCTTTACTCTCATTGCTGCATTTATGACGGCTATCGCCAGCAGTCCCGTTTTTTCTGAAACTCTGCAGGGAGCAGTAGATAAAACACTAAAACAAAATCCTGAAGTTCTGGCTGAAGCAAACCGCCGTTATAGCGTTGATAAAACGGTTGATCAGGCGAGAGCCGGTTACTATCCAAGAGTCGATCTGACTCTGGGTATCGGCTTTGAGCGAACTAAAAACTCAGCAACAAGACCCGGTCATGAATCTCTTTCTCGTGGCGAGGCTGAGATTGAAGCAACTCAAATGCTGTATGACGGTTTTGCCACAAAAAGTGCAGTTGAACAAACTCAGGCACAAGCTAATTCTGCTGGTTACAGTGTGACAGATTTATCGGAGAGTATTGGTCTGAACACTGTACAAAGCTACCTTGATGTAATGAAACGTCAGCAATTACTTGAAAACACTCAAGCGAACTTGATTCAACATGAAAAGATCTTCGATAAAATCAAGTTACGAACAGATGCGGGTGTAGGCAATCGCTCAGACCTTGATCAAACCACTGGTCGTGTGGCGTTAGCGGAAGCGAATTTACGCTCTACCGAAGGTAATTTAAAAGATGCGGAAACACGTTATGAGCGATTAGTAGGGCAAGCCCCTGAAGCGCTAACCGATCCAGGTATGTCATGCTGTGACAGTGCACCCGCTAAGGTTGAAGATGCCATACAAATTGCCTACAGACAGCATCCAGCATTATGGGCAGCTATGTCTGATCACGAAGCATCATTGGCCCAGCAAGAGGGAGCTAAAGCACCATTTCATCCACAAGTGCGAGCTGACTTGAGCGCCAGAGCAGATAATGATCTCGACGGAACACGTGGGCATGAGAAAGAAGTTCAAGCGATGATTCGCATGGACTACAACCTCTTGAATGGCGGCGCTGACAAAGCACGTATTGAAGAAACCAAGTATCTCAGTGAACAAGCCAAACAAAACGCCGAAATTATCAAACGTGACGTTGATAGAGATGTGCGGCTGGCATGGAGTAATGTTGAAACCTTGTCGAGACGTTTACCTATTCTTGAGCAACGTATGCTGGCTGCTGAAAAAACGCGTGATGCCTATTTTGAACAGTTCAATGTCGGCAGACGGACCTTACTGGACTTGCTTGATACAGAAAATGAATTGCTAACAGCCAGAAATGATTATGCCAATGCCTATTATGATCATATTTACGCCTGTTACTGGTTATCCGAAACAATGGGGCGGTTAATGGAAAGTTTGTCTATTGAGGCACCGGAAGCAGCCATCATCGTCGCGCAACCTCAGACTGCTGAATAATTCCCTGCTAATGTAACCAGTCTTGAAGTCTGGCTGACTCGTCTGCCACTAAACTGTCACATATTACGGATACGATATCCATTTTGATTGAATATCGTTATGCATCCCATCAGGCTGACCGCACCCTCACCTGCCTTAAAGGTCTTTGTTTATCTTCTACCGGCCTTATTATTATTCTCGAGAGCAATAGCGGATATTACAGTCGTTCTGGTGGCATTCACCTTTTTGTTTATCAGCTATAAAAATCAGTATTGGCCATGGCTAAAGCAGTCATGGTTTGTTGCTTTTTTAGTATTTAACGCCTATCTAATTTTACTTAATTTACCCCAAAGTAGTGAACCATCAGAAAGTTTGAAGTATGTGCTTACTTTTATAAGATGGCCTTTATTTGCAATGGCATTGGCGTATTGGATTTTTGATAATAGTGACATTAGACGTCATTTTATTATCAGCCTCTCACTTATTATGGCATTCGTTGTAGCTGATACTTTATGGCAGTATTTATTTGGTGTGGATTGGTTTGGCATTGAACGTTTCACTGAAACACGCTTAACAGGGCCATTCAGAAGCCCTATTCCCGGAACGATGTTATTACGACTGTGGTTCATCGTGCTATTCATCGCTTGTCTTATGCCATGGTTCAAATATACGACCGTCCGACAAATAACATCATTAATGACCATTATGAGTGTCGGGTTTGTTTTCACCTATCTTACAGGCGAGAGAATGGCATTAATTCTTTATTGTGCCGGGGCTGCTGTTGTGTTTATAACTATGCTGTTTATCTACCGAGACTATCAGCGACGCTTGTTAAGTATGGTGGTAATTTTTGCATTATCACTGGGTATGATCATACTGATCTCTCCAGATATGCTCGATCGGAGCATCATGAGTATCGGTACTAAATTATCGTCATTTGCCGAATCCGATTATGGGCTGGTTTTTAAAGCCGCTTGGCAAGTATGGCAGGATAATTGGTGGTTTGGCAGTGGCTTGCATACTTATCAAAGCGTCTGTCAACAACAGCAATTATTAGCTAGTGCAGGCATGGTGTGCAGCCATCCGCATAATCTCTACCTGCAACTGGGGGCTGAAACAGGTGTGGTTGGATTAATTTTATTTCTGATAATGCTGTGTTTATTGTACAAGCAGGTATTGCTGCCATGTATTAAAGCCAAGAATGGCTTACAAACAGCATTATGTTTTGCATTACTAACGGTCAGTTTTTGGCCATTGTCCGGAGGGATTAGTGTGCTGAGCAACTGGGTGGCAGCTTTAGTTTGGTTAGGTGTTGGCTGGGCGTTGGCGGTATCTAGGGCAAGTGTTTTAACACCTCATGAACATCTAAGTCATACAAATCGTTAACCTGAAGCGCGCGAAAGTCCCCACGTTGAAGTTCTGATCGTTCAACAGAAGTTGTTGGTCCGAATAGAGCAAGACCAGATTTACCCAAACATGAGGCGATATGACTGGGGCCGGTATCATTACCAACCACAAACTGTGCATGATTCAGAATGGTTGCCAACTGAAACCAGTTAAGCATTCCATGGTCTTTTGCCGGTGTGTAACCTGCCAGTCTTGCTGCCATATCTTGTTCATCTGGCCCCAAAATATTCACCACATCATATCCAAGCTCAATGAGTTTAAAAGAGAGCTCGGCATAATACGGCCAGCGTTTTTCTTTATGTTGTGCAGAGCTGCCAGGTATAAGGGCAATATAAGGTTGTTTAACATGGCGCCAAAGAAATTCGATAGCGTGACTTTCCGTCATCCACTTCACATCTGGAAAAAAAGCATGATGAGTGGGTATATCGGCCTGAGTGAGTAAGGTTTTCAATCCTTTCAAACCTGACTCAGACGCCTTTGCTCCACGCCGACTAATCCAGTCAACATCAGGTAAAAAAAGCGCTGATATAAGGCTGTTCTATCCGAGTTTTGTAAATCAATAACCAGATCAAACTGGTGTTGAATAAGTTGTCTGCGTAGCCTGAATTGGTGTTTCAGCCTTCTCAGTGGCTGGCGATCATCTATCATGATGCTATCGATATAAGGTGAACGCACCATTAAGGATTCATAGCGGGACATGGTCAACAAGATAATCTCAGCATCAAGGAAGTGCTGGCGGATATCTTTGAAAATACCGTCTGCCTGAATTAGATCACCAAATGCCCCATGCTTGATAAGCAAAATCTTATTTGCTTGTGTCATGAATTATGGTTCCAGCAAACCCTGGTAAACAGAAAGGGTATTTTCCGTCATGGCTTCCAGTGTCATTGATTGCTGAGCCAGCAGCATCGCTTTCTGCATCATACCTTGCCAGCCCACTATGTCTTTGCTAAGTGTGGCCAGCTGTTGACGAAAAGCCTGGGTATCAGCGATAGGTGTGATTAATGCCTTATCAAGGACTTCGTTAGCGACAGGTACATTCGTAGATAAAATGGGTTTGCCTAATAATAATGCTTCACTGACTACATAAGAAAAGCCTTCTCTTCTCGAGCTGATTAATACGCCGTCACAAGCGTGCATCAGTGAACTGACATCTGGACGATAACCGACCAAACGACAGTGTGTCTGTGTTGACATCTGTTGAATTCGACTATGTAACCGTTGGCGTTCTTCTCCTTCACCGATAATCAGTAAATTCAAAGCCAGGCCATCTGCGGCATCCAATAACAAATCAAAGCCTTTTGCCTTTACTAGTCGACCAACGGCACAAAATGTTGGTAACTCAGGGTTGAGTCCAAACTCTTGATGGATATCAATAGGTGCAACTTTTGGGGTAGAAATACCGTTATATATTGTTGTGGCATTCGCTATGTTCAGATGTGAGCGAAGACTATGACTAACCGCAATCGCCTGATCGAGCTTGGCAAAATCTTTCACTCGGCTTTTGATGTTATGTAATGTACCTACGGTTTTTGCGCGATGAAAATAGCGACACTTATTTAGTACAGCCGTCGCTTTATTAGCCTGAGCATGCACTATATCCGCGTTGGACTTATGCAGATAATAAAGCACGCTGAACCACAAAAGTGGGTTACGCCGGCTTTGCTCAGTATTAACTGGAAAACCTTGGATATGTACAGGTAAGGTCTCTAGAAATTGAGGGTCGGCAATAACACTGACAGAATGACCGGCTTTGTGGAGGCTGATAGACAGTTCTCTGACATGTTTTTCAAGCCCACCACCGCCTGTGCTTAATAACAATTGGCAGATGTTCATGTGGGCGAATGTTGTTTTAATGCGCGTTTATAAACAGATAGCGTGGTTTCTAACATAGACTCCAGTACAAAAGGATGTGATTCTGGAACAACAGGCGGTGCAAGTAACCATTTTGTGCTTAAGCTGACGACAGCGGCTTTATCACCCGTGCTTACTTTGCCTTCCGGCAGTACGGCCGTTAGTTGTTCTTCCACACCGCCATGAGCATAAGCAATAACCGGCACCCCTAAACTCAGGGCTTCTATACTGACTCGCCCAAACGCTTCCGGCTGCAATGATAATGACATGACGATGTTGGAAATTGACATAATTTCTCTCAGATCACTCCGGTGGCCGATAAAACTTACATCATTTAAAACGCCAAGTTCAGTTGCACGTTGTTGTAATTCACCTAAAAAAGCCGATTTTCCTTTTTTAGTTTCACCAACAATCAAACCGTGCACATCAGAATAATATTTTTTTAGCTCAGCAATAATCTCTATAAAATCAGCCTGACCTTTCCAACGTGTAATGCGTCCCGGCAGAGTGATTAATAACTTGCCCCGTGTTTGAGGGAAGGATTGATACCAATGAGATAACCATGCATTATTTGGCTGATATCCATACGGGAACTCTCGTCGGTCAATACCCCGGTAATTCAGGGTGAGGTTTTTTTGAACACCGTATTGCGTCGTGACGTATTCACGGATTTTTTCCGACACAACCAATATCTGTTCGCCTTTGGTCATGATTCGGCTATAGCCGTTGACAGAGTATGTGCCGTGAACGGTAGTAATGAATTTTGGACGTGATGCCTTTGGTAAGGATTTCCACGTCAAATAGCATACCCAGGCCGGCATACGTGAACGCACATGTAAAATATCAACACGATTATTCACCAGAAAGCGTCGTAGTCTCGGGATAAGACGGAATGTCGCCAGCGACTTACGGCCTATGTTCCAGTTTATATGCTCGCTGCCTTGCTGACGTAAGGTATCGACTAAGCGGCCACCAGCGGAAATAACAAACGAGCGATGCCCCAGGCTTGCCAGATAGCGGCCGACTTCCAATGTGCCTCGTTCAACACCTCCTGATTCAAGTGCAGGTAACACCTGAACAACGGTTAACTGATCTGTCATGAGCAATTAGCTGAGTTGAGGTATTGGCTGTGGTTGTGCTTGTGGCACGCCATCCAACCAGTGTTTTGCTATCCAGTCTGCACAGCGTTCTGATTCCATGAACCCCGGAACAGCTTGTAGACGGTTTTTGTAATGGCCCAGGCTGTCAAAGCGAACAGCATAGCCTTCACCCACTAACTTACTCAGTCCCCGTGAGACACGGTTATCACGTTTGATGGGCATGTTAAGAATACCGACCGCAGTGTTTGCTGTGAGTGCTTCATACACCATCGACACCGAGTCTTCGCTAATCCATGCACTATAACTTGCTGCTAATTGGCGTGAAACCCAGTTACGATCGGTTTCTTCGAAAGGTACGATAGTAAGGTTGGCCAATTTGAAGCCTAGCATGTGAGTGGCGAAGTTGGCAGGTGTACGTGGAGAGGTCGTGAGCGTATAGTGAACACGCGGGTTTTGCTTACAAAGCTGAGTTATTTGTGATGTTATATGGTTTTCATTCCAGTCACAGTGTTTGGAAGGGCCGCCAATCATGATTAGTCCCTTATCGGTGTGATGAACACCTGTCGCGTGAATAGGGTTAAGAACGCCTCGTGTTTCCAATACATTGCCACGACCTTGATAATAGTCATGCTCCGGTATTAAGCTAAGATCAAAAAAAGACACCGGTAAACTGGGCTGCATCAAGACGATGGTTTGCCCGCCATACACCTTTTTTGCTGCCAGCATGTGAAGATGCGTGCGATGACCTGCCCCGATAATGAGATCAGGTAAAGGTAGCCCATGACCTGCAGGCCAGGTTGTACTCAATAAATCGAACACAGGTTGAAGTCGACCACTCACCGGAATATCAAAACTTTGACAGGCCATTTTGCGCTTTAAGGCATTCACCAAACCTTGAGATTGGCTTTGATGGCCAGGTTTTCCATCAGTGAGTCGCCAGATGATGATGGGGTCTTCGTCTTTCTTGATATTCATGCAGACAGCACCTAAATATAAAGTAATGTAGCCTCAAGCTGAAAAGGCGATGTGCTGTGGACTATAGGGCAGCCGTATTAAAGTTTTATGAAATGAGAGCGGTTTCACAAAAAATAAATTAGGAATATTTTCTCTGGAGGCCTATGGCGAGCTAAGCCATAGTCAAGCGACGACAGTCAAAAGGAGTGCACATGATTGAGCGTGATGAAGATACCTTTAGTGCGTTAAAGGAAATGGCTGAAGATGCGCAGTTGGTCTCACGTAACCACAATGATGAATTAATCGGTCTCGAGTACTATTCAAATTTGGCTGTGTTGAGTGATGATGAGTTGGGTTTATTAGTTCGTTTATGGCACGAAAAGTATGTGACCTGCCAAAAAGAGAAACTCGCTTCTCAATGGATGGTCATACAGATATTCATTCTTATCTTATTAGCCATTTATGTGGCTTGGGTATCAGGGGGATTGCTGGTACGCTGATCAGTATAGTCGGTGTGATCGCCATGATCGCCATGATTGAAGATAAGCGGGTCAGAGTCGCTAAACGAAATTTAGCTGATGCCCGCGAAGTCTACAGAACACTACAAACATTAAAACAAGACAGACAACGGTAATGTCAGCATGTTATCTAGCCAGTTCTTCAAGGCGGATGCTGACATGTTTCGCAAATTAAATTAAAGGAGATTTTATGACTACAGTGACATTAAAAGGAACCCCTTTTGAGACAGTGGGTGAGTTGCCTGCAGTTGGACAAAAAGCACCAGAATTTAGCCTGACAAAAGATGACTTGTCTGAGCTGACTCTGGCAGATTTATCTGGTCGTGTTGTGCTCAATATTTTTCCATCTGTAGATACGCCTACCTGTGCGATGTCTGTCAGACAATTCAACACAAAAGCGGCTGCCTTGGATAACACCACGGTTGTCTGTGTATCAAAAGATTTACCTTTTGCCATGGCACGTTTTTGTGGTGCAGAAGGTATTGATAATGTCGTGACTGGTTCGGCGTTTCGCTCTTCATTTGCTGAAGATTACGGTTTATTAATGAAAAATGGGCCTTTAGCTGGTTTGTGTTCGCGTGCGGTTGTCGTCATTGATGAAACTGGCAAAGTTATTTATACCGAACAAGTCAGTGAAATTGCTGATGAACCTGATTATGAAAAAGCCTTGTCAGCACTCAGCTAAACGAGCTTATCGTTGCAAAAGCCCTGTTCAACAGCTGTTGAACAGGGCTTTTTTTGTTTAAAAAACGCTCAGAGATGATTTAGCGGAGGAGGTGTCGATGATCGCGCTTGAGACAGATTTATTTTCATCCGTGTCGGTTTTGGCTGAATTCCATCCTCTGGCAAAGGCGATTCAATTCTGGTCAGACAAGGCAGGTCAGGCACATAGTAAAGTGCTGCTTTTTTCCACTGAACCCACAGCGATGCAAGCTCTGGAAGTGGATATCGCGATGGCGGGTGATCAATTAAGTAAAGCCTCATTGCCGGATTATTATCAATTCTGCAGTGATATTGAGTTGATCTTTTATGGTGCACAGCCATCAGGTCCTGTTGCGGCTTTAACGGATATTGACTGGCTCCGTTTAAGACGGATCTCCATTTATGCCCAGTACTGGAAAGATAGAAATCCCCAAGAGGTGAATAAGCTCTTAAGTTTTGTGATGGGGATTCCTTTGTATAGTCAGATTGTGGCTCAACGCATCGCCTCAGATGCAAGTGATAAAAGAGCTAGCATTCAACAGGGGCTATCGCTGTCAGGCGGGGTCTATCTGATAGGTGTTGAACGTTACAAACAGCTTTTCAGACACGAAATTGATGAGGCGTTCAATGAAGCAAAACAGTTGGTGTCAGCCTATCGTGGCACACATGAAGATAATGCTGCTAAACGGATTAACAGTATGGTGAATGCCGCACTGACAAAATAAAACCGAAAAAAGTAACCTGCCATCCAAGTCGGGTATAACTTTTGCTCTCTTCTTCTGTATATCGTTCTTTTGAACTAAAACCTGATAGGGGGACTGATGAAGGACATTTGGAAGGACTATGAACCGGGTTCGTTTTTTGATGAGCTTATGTTTGCAAAACATCAGCCCAGAGCATTCAGTTTTAAACTGCTTGAATACTTGCGTTGCATGGAAAAAGAAGCGTTTACGCAGCGGGTGCAAGAGTCAGAAGTAGAAATGCTGGAGCGTGGCATCACCTTCACCATTTATAGTGATGCGGGCAATATTGATAGGGCTTGGCCATTCGATATTATCCCAAGGGCTATTCCAAAGAGTGAGTGGGAACGCACCGAAAAAGGGCTAAAACAACGCATTCATGCCTTAAATCAGTTCATTCAAGACATTTATAACGATGGAAATATTATCAACGCTGGCATCATACCCGCCGACGTGGTTTATCAATCCAAAGGTTATCGTAAAGAATGTCATGGTATGACCCCTGCTCATGGCGTTTGGGCCAATATCTGTGGTTCAGATTTAGTACGCGATCATGATGGCACGCTATACGTGTTAGAGGATAATTTACGTGTACCATCTGGGGTGGCATATATGCTCGAAAACAGAAAAACCACCAAGCGAGTCTTGCCTGAGCTATTCAAACTCTTAAATATTAGCCCTGTTGATGCCTACCCTGAACACTTAGCAGAAATGCTCGCCTCATTACGCCCTGATTTAACTCATCCAACGATGGCGTTATTGACGCCCGGTATCTATAACTCAGCCTATTTTGAACATGCGTTCCTTGCTCAACAAGCCGGTTTGATCTTGCTGGAAGGCGCCGATCTACTGGTAGGGGATGATGATTATGTCTACATGAAAACGATTCATGGCCTTGAGCGTGTTGATGTCATATACCGCCGTATTGATGATGATTTTATTGATCCAGAAGTTTTTCGTCCTGATTCAATGCTAGGTGTGCCAGGGATTATGCGTGCCTGGCGTGCGGGTAAAGTCGCGATAGCCAACGCGCCAGGATGCGGTGTCGCTGACGATAAAGTCATTTATGCCTATGTGCCTGACATGATCCGTTATTACCTGAATGAAGAACCCATTTTGGGCAATGTGCCTACCTGGCTGTGTCGTAATGAGGAAGATTTGACCCATGTGTTAGCGCATCTGCCTGAACTGGTGGTCAAACCCGCCAATGAGTCAGGAGGCTATGGCATGTTGGTGGGACCGCATTCCTCGGCAGAGAAAGTGGAAGAATTTCGTGAGTTACTGATCAATGATCCAAAAAACTACATTGCTCAACCGACCTTGAGTTTATCTGTTTCCCCCACCTGTTGTGATGACACGATTGCACCACGACATGTCGATTTAAGGCCATTTATTCTGTCTGGAGATGATATTTATGTCACCCCCGGTGGGCTGACTCGTGTAGCGATGGTCGAGGGTTCGTTAGTTGTTAACTCGTCACAGGGGGCGGTAGTAAAGATACCTGGATTGTTGATGATAGTCGCCATTTCATGGAGGAAGACTAATGTTATCTCGTGTTGCTGAGAGAGTGTATTGGTTGGCTCGTTATTTAGAGCGCGTGGAAAACACGGCGCGATTAATTAATGTGCATACCGCACTATTAATGGACTTGCCCGAGCATATGGAAGTGAACTGGTTTACCTTGGTGACCATTTTTGATGCTGAGCAGATTTATTACAGAAAACATCCGCGTGAAAATGAATATGACATTATGCATTTTCTATTAGCTGATCCTGGCTATGGTGGTTCATTGATTAATAATCTGGCGGCTGTGAGAGAAAATGCCCGAACCTCATTGGATGTATTACCAGAAGAAGTCTGGGAGCAGGTGAATGAGCTACACTTATTAGTGAAGAGTGAATTATCATCCATTGGTAATCGTCGTCGCAGACAGAAGTTATTACTCACTATCATGGAGTCATGTCAGTGTATATGGGGTATGATTGCTAATCACATGAGTCGCAATTTTGCTTATGACTTTTTACAGGCGGGTAAACATCTGGAACGGGCAGATATGACCAGCCGAATATTGGAGTTGTCGGCATTGCTGATGTCAGATAACCGAAGTGAAACTCTAAAACAGCACGAAGGTATTTTGTGGGCGACATTACTGAGAGTTCTAAATGCCCAGCAAATGTATATTCAAGCACATAACTCCTCATTGAAAGGGGAAAATGTGTTGGCATTTTTAATTCAAAATACAGCTTTCCCGCGTTCTTTGAGCTTTTCTGTCAAGTCGGTAGGAAATTACTTAGAGTATTTACCTGGAGATAAACACATGTTGGCACAGCAGGCTGAGATTCTGAATGATCTACAGGCATATAGTCCGGAGAGAAATCCGCCAGAAACTATTCGATTGATGATGGATGAGTTACAAATCGCCTTAAATCGACTGAATACCAGTATTACCACTAATTGGTTTTATCCGGACTACTCCGTTTCATGAAACGGTTCTTTTGCCAATGTGGGCAGGAAATTTTCTTCGACAATACCCACTGTGGTGTTTGTGGCAGTCAGTTGGGGTTTATTCCAGAGCTACAACAGTTAACCAGCCTGCAAGAAGATGATAAGGCCTGGTTGATGACCGATCTTTTTCCACTGCAGCGCTATCGAAGTTGTGAGCACCGTGATGATGAGATTGCCTGTAATTGGCTGATTCCGGCTGAATCATCTAATACTCAATGCATTTCATGTGCGTTAACACGCACCATACCCATATTGAGTCAACCTGAAAACTGGCGGCGCTGGCGAACCCTGGAAGCGGCAAAACGTCGTATGCTCTATGGCATTCTGAGGTTAAACCTGCCGATAAAGGGCGCCTATCAAGGCTATCCAAATGGCTTGGTTTTTGACTTCCTTGAAGATCAGAGAACCAATCCGATGCTGGCACTTGAGCATGTGTTAAGTGGACACAGTCAGGGGGTGATAACGCTGAATGCTGCTGAGGCAGATGGTAGCTTCAGAGAAGCAACGCGTGAAGCTATGAACGAGTCCTATCGAACCCTACTGGGACATTTTCGTCATGAAATCGGCCATTATTATTGGGATATGCTGATAAAAGATACCGATCACTACGCCATGTTTTGTGAGGTGTTTGAATACCAGCAGCAAGATTATCAAAGCAGTCTAGAATCGTATTATGAAAACGGACCCGCAGCAGACTGGCCAGCCTCCTACTTGTCAGCCTATGCCAGTGCGCATCCTCTTGAAGACTGGGCTGAGACCTGGTCACATTATTTGATGATGAATGAGACCATGGAAACGGCGATGACCTATGACCTGATTGAGCATTTTGATTATGCTAGCGATTTTGATGTGATGATGAACGACTGGTTATCGCTGGTGGTGAAAATGAATGCACTGAATCGAAGTGTTGGCAATACAGATGCTTACCCCTTTGTCGTTTCAGCGCCGGTCAGAAGAAAATTACTTTTTATTCATCAGTTGTTGAAGTCGTTGAGAAAGCCTCGGGAATCCGCGGCATTTCCTTAAATGCCTGATTTAATTTATTACCCCATTCCCGCCGTAAGTTAATCAAAAAAGTATCTTCTGCATCGAAACGATAATGATGCTTAAAGACCAGGCTATCTGTCTCGTATACCAGCACCTCAATCGGCGGGCCGACACTGACATTACTTTTCATGGTGGAATCCATAGAAATTAATGCACAGGTAGCGGCATCGGTGAGTGACGTTTGCATGGTGAGAAAACGATCTAATACCGGTTTGCCATACTTACTCTCACCTATCTGTAAGTAGGGTGTTTCACGGCTGGTGGTAATGTGGTTTCCTTGTGGATAAATCAGAAAGGCTTGGGGTGGTTGCCCTTTTATTTGGCCAGCCAGTAATAAGGTCGCATCAGGTGAAAAGCCGGATTGCTGATCTTCGCTATAACGCTTGATGCGTTGATTTAAAACATCACCTACATAGTCAGCGGTATCAGAAAGATAGTGTGTGCTATTGAGGCTGGTCTCACTATTTTCCCGTAGATCCCGGTTTATCTGTTCAATAACACATTGCGTGGTGGCCAGATTACCGGCACTTAATATGGTAATACAGCGGTCAGCATGCGTATTGAAACGAAACATTTTGCTGTATGTACTGACTTGATCAATACCGGCATTGGTTCTTGAGTCTGAGGTTAGAACCAGTCCTTTATCTAATGATATGGCAATACAATACGTCATAAATTGTTCCAGGAATCGCTGTGTTTAAAGATAGTCAAAAAGTTGAGATTGAGCAATCATCGTTTACTCGCTCACGACAATGGATGGAACCCACGGGCGGGCTTTGAGTCGTTAATACTAAAGACAGGATGAGTTAACAGCGTTGTTAACGAACATAATCAAGTTAATTATTATCTCGGATATGACGTCTGAATTCACCCCCTTTATCGGAGTATACGATGGAACCCATAAAGACATTTATTGAGCAAATCAGCTGGTCTACTATTATCACCACCAGTTTTCGAATGGTGATTATCTTTATTGTGGCCTGGGTGACAACATGGTTACTCAAATCAGCATTACAGCGGTTTGAACTAAGACTGGTCGGCAAAGCGACAGCACGAGGTGAATCATCACTCGAGTCCAGAAAACGTATCGAAACCATTGTCAGGCTCCTTAAGCAAGCAGGTTTGCTCGCGATCTGGATTACTTTCTTCCTGATAATTCTGAGAGAGATTGGTGTAGAAGTTGGGCCATTGCTTGCTAGTGCGGGGATTGTGGGTTTAGCAATAGGGTTTGGTGCTCAGAATCTGGTTCGTGATGTTATTTCAGGCTTTTTTATTATTTTGGAAAATCAGATCCGAGTGGGGGATGTAGCTGTCATTAATGGCACGGGTGGGCTGGTCGAAGCTATCAACTTCCGGACAACGGTGCTACGTGACTTGGCGGGGATCGTACATTTTTTCCCCAATGGCACCATCACGACGTTGAGTAATATGACGACAGAGTGGTCAGCGTATGTTTTTGACATTGGTGTTGCTTACAAAGAAAACACCGACGAGGTGACCAAAGTCATCCGAGAAGTTGCTGACAGTATGATGGCTGATGAGGATATGAAACACCTGATTATTGAACCACCAGAAATTTTTGGTGTGGATAAACTAGATAATTCAGCTGTCGTTATCAAAGGCAGAATTAAAACCTTACCAATTCAACAATGGACAGTGGGCCGAGAGTTTCTAAGACGTATCAAGCTGAGCTTTGACGAGAAAAATATCGAAATTCCATTCCCACACAGCACACTGTATTTTGGTGAGGATAGTAAACCATTTGATGTCAAGCTGATGGAAGCGGCAGCCAATCAGTCCAAGGATACATAACCCCACTTTCCCTGATGTTTGACTGGCGCCAGACCATCACTGAATGGTCTGGCGTCATCATACTGTGCTGGAATGACCAGCTCACCATATTGGTTGATGTAGCCATAATCCCAGTAATCCAGTGTCACCGCCGCCAAGCCTTCCTGAAAAGACTGCCCCCATTTGAATTGAGGCGCTATAACGACGTGTCCAGTGTCATCTACATATCCCACTTTACCCGCGTTCTCCACTCTGGCTAAGCCGTTTTTATATGACCAGGCATTGTCAAAGTGTGGTGGGATGATTGTTTTGCCTTGCTTATCAATATAACCATATTTGCCATCCAGCATAATCACGGCTTTTGCTTCACTGAAAGGCATGGCACGGTCGTATTTTGTATCACTTATGGGATGCCCATCAGAAGAAATAAACCAACATTTTGCGTTAGAACTCACCAAAGCCAGCTGTTCACTGAAAGAAAACACCGTCTCGAATTGAGGTGTGATGTGCATTTGTCCTTTAGCGTTCAGATAACCCCAGCCATCTTTAGTTTTTACAGCGGCGAAACCCTCGCTATAGGGTTGTGACTCACGAAACTGTGTCTGAACAACCCACTTTCCCTGTGTATCGATAAATCCCCAAGAACCATATTGCTTCACAGCCGCTTTACCTTCGCTGAATGATTCTGCTTTATCAAAGCGAGGTGAGATAGACCAATTACCCTCTGTGTTGATATAGCCCCATTTATCATTTTCCAAAGCAGCCGCCAGGCCGTCGTTGAATGGGCTCAGCTTTTTATACAATGCGGGGATAATCATCTGACCCTGGGTGTTGATCATTCCCCAATGTTGATCAATACGGATGGGAGCAAGTCCCTCATGAAAGGCGGTAATCTCAGTCTGTTTTTGAGGAGGGAGAATAAATTCGCCCGCTTTATTAATCAGACCCACATGTGGGATGCCTTGTTTATTTTGGACCACGATCGCTGTGTCACCATAAAAAGGACTGACAGCATCAAACTCATATTGAATGGCCACTTTATTGGCGCTGGCAGGTGAGATAGAACTAAGCAGAAGTAGCATCGCCGCTGTGAGTAGAAACTGTTTCATCGTCGTCACCTTTGACTTGATTGTTAGATTCAGTCTCTGCCGCTTAACGTGAATTTCACGTGAACCTAATAACAATATAAATCAAAAGCTTATCTTCTTTCTGATAGGCTGTTAAATGAGTGAAAATTGCATGAGTAAAACGTGTCGACATGTGCTTCGAAGCACAGTGACAGCGGTCCTGGTCTCAATATGTCAGGCCTGTTCGCCAGTGACTGTATTGAATGCGCTTGTACCAGACAATGGCTATCAGAAACTAGCGGATAAAGCCTATGGTGATGAGAACAGGCAAAAATTAGACATTTATTTACCTGCCCACACGAGATCAGATCATCCATTGAAGACTGTCGTCTTCTTTTATGGCGGTAGCTGGGATTCTGGCAGCAAAGCTGATTATAAGTTTGTTGCCGAGGCGCTCACCTCTGCCGGTTATATTGTCGTGATTCCTGACTATCGCTTATACCCAGAAGTCGTCTTTCCCGCATTTGTGGATGATGGTGCTCGTGCTGTGACCTGGGTATTGGAGCATATTAATGAATATGGTGGAGAGGCGGGACATGTGACTATCGCTGGACATTCCGCCGGTGCGCATATCGCTGCATTACTCAGTCTGGATGCCACCTATTTAGCGAAATATGATCATCAGCCGACAGACGTCACAGCCATGATTGGCTTGGCAGGGCCTTATGACTTCTTACCATTGCAAAGTGACCGTCTAAAGCAGATATTTGGTCCGGAACAACAACGTTGGCGAAGCCAACCTATTCATTTTGTGGAAGGAAATAATCCTCCGATGCTCTTGATGGTTGGCAATAAGGACCGCACGGTCTTACCTAAAAACAGTGTCAATCTGGCAACGAAAATTAAGCAGAAAAACGGTGCTGTTGAACTGATTGAGTTTGACGATTTAAATCACGTTGCCATGGTGTCATATTTGGCTAAACCCCTGAGAGGCAGGGATGAATTGAGACAAACGATAATCGCGTTTATTAATCAGTTTTAGTGTTGGCCGGGATTAATGGTAAAAGTGTGAAGGCGGGGCAGATAGTGATTTTTAATCCCGAGTCTTTTCTATTATCCGCGTTAACGACATACAGGGGGTAACTCTGTCCGGCTGTGAGGCCGGCTTCGGGAAGCTGGAGTAAATACTGATTATCACTGACTTTTGTATTGTCCAGGGTGAACCAGTTGTCTCCCGATTTCAGTGCCCACCCTGTAGGCGCTTCGCTCAGCTTACCTAACAAGCTCACCGTTTCAGTTTTCTGGATACAACCCGCTGGCTTAAGCGTCAGAGACGATAACTTGCTGGTAGTCAGTGGGGCAAATTCTTTTACGTTGGGTTTAGTGACGGCTCGCACATCGGTCAGTGCATGACATTCTGCTGCTAAGAGACTCACAAACACAAGAAAATAAGGCACTATCGTCGATAGTGCCTTAAGTGATGGCGTGAACATGCTAGGCAGAAATACCTTTAGAAGTGATGACAACCATTTTTTCCACTTGCATATCTTCCATGGTGTAAGGAATACCCCCGTTCCCAAGCCTGAATGTTTCAAGCCGGCAAACGGCATCCAGTCGACACGAAACGCGGTATGTTCATTGATCATCACAGCAGATGCGTCGAGTTTATCAGCCACATACATGGCTGCGTTTAATTCACGACTGTAGACCGAGGCCTGAAATGCAAAGGGTAGGCTGTTCGCCGCGGCCAACGCATCATCAACCTCGTCAAATGGATACACATTCACCACCGGGCCGAAGACTTCTGACGTGGTCACTTTTGCATCAGCGGGTGGGTTAAATAACACGGTTGGCGCATAGCAGTTATCATCCAGTGCCTTGGCACCACATAGACATTCCGCACCGGTATCGATCGCTTCTTTGACCCAGTTATCTATCCGGGTTAATTCACTTTTTTGATGATAGGACCTACTTCGGTATCAGCAGATACCGGGTCACCTACCTTGAGCTGTTTAGCTGCTGCTGCCAATTTCTCTGCCAGCTGTCTGGCTATAGAACGATGCGCATAGATTCGTTGTACTGATACACATACTTGTCCTGCATGATAAAAACTGCCTTTACTGAGACCGGGAACAGCCGCGTCAATATCAGCGTCTTCGGTCACAATAACCGGGGCGACACCACCGTGTTCCAGCGCACAACGTGTGCCTGGTGCGAGTTTAGAGCGTAAATACCAACCCACTTTGGCGCTGCCGATAAAACTCAGAAATGCCACACGGTCATCTGTGACCAGAGACTCGGTATCTTCGTGACTTTGTGTAAGTAACGCTTGGCACCAACCTTCCGGTAAACCTGCTTTGTGGAATATCTCCACTAAGCGAAAACAGGATAAAGGTGTTTTTTCAGCAGGTTTTACAATGACTGGACAACCCGTCGCAATCGCTGGACCCACCTGGTGGGCTATAAGGTTAAGTGGGTGGTTAAAGGCACTGATAGCAACCACCACACCAATTGGCTCTTTACGTATGGTTGTTAAACGATGTTGCGAAGCCGGGTTGATACCCATGGGAATAGTATGAGGGGCATCATTACGCAATCCATCGATGCAGGCTCGAATGCTATCAATACAGCGTGTCATTTCAACCTGCGAGTCGATAAGTGGTTTACCACCTTCTTCAGCGGCACCGATAGCTAGGCTCTCAGCATCCGCCTTCATGAGCTCAACGGCTTTTTCCAGAATAGCAATGCGTTTAACAACGGGGAGCCATTGTGAGCGATCTTTGTAAAGATCATGAGCCGTACTTAATGCCGTTTCAATATCCGCTTTATCTGCTTGTTCGACAGTACCGAGTAATTGTTCATTGAAGGGCGAGAAGACTTCGGCCCTGGAAGCATCCGTTTTGGATAAACCAGCGATCTTCAACGGAAAATGGGGCGTGGTCATTATATAAGCTCCTTATAAAATACAGATTTTTTGTTTCAGACCCTCACTGAGGATGGAATAGTTCAATGAATAATCAACAGCCAGATCAATCAGATGCACCCCTTTAGCATTGAGGGCGTAATCCAGCGTTTTAATGAACTCAGCATGACTGGTGGGTCTGTGGCCAAAAGCGCCATAACTGTCAGCATATTTCACAAAATCCGGGTTATTAAAATTGAGGCCATAATCGTCAAAGCCCATGCCTTCTTGTTTCCATTTGATCATGCCGTAGGCATTATCATTGAAAATCAGCACCACTAAATCTAAGCCTAATCTTACGGCTGTTTCCATTTCTTGTGAGTTCATCATAAAGCCGCCATCACCACAGACAGCCATGACTTTTTGATCCGGATTCAGCATTTTTGCCATCATTGCGGTGGGCAAGCCTGCGCCCATGGTGGCGAGGGCATTGTCGAGTAACAGAGAGTTGTAGTAATAGCTTGGATAATTGCGTGCAAACCAGATTTTATATACACCGTTATCCAGCGCGAGAATATCTTCCTCTCCCATCGCCTCTCGGATAATGCGAACAGCACTTTGCGGCAGAATAGGGAAGCGCTCATCGTCACTGTATTTAGATAGCCGCTCGTTGACTTCCTGTTTGACTCTGTAATAGTAAGAAAAGTCCCAGTGCGGTTGCACTTCAAGCCCGGCACGAAGGCGGTTAATCGAGGTAGCAATATCACCAACCACATCGAGCTGAGGGAAATAGACCGGATCAATCTCTGCTGCATGGAAATTAATGTGGATGACTTGAGCCCCCCATCTTTCATAAAGAAAGGCGGCTTTTCTACTTCATCGTGACCCACATTGATAATGAGGTCAGCGCGCTCGATAGCACAATGTAGAAAGTCAGATTCAGATAAAGCAGCAGTACCCAGATAGCTGTCATGTCGCTCATCAATCACGCCTTTACCCAGTTGCGTGTTGAAAAAAGGAATACCGGTATGTTCGACAAATTTTGTCAGTGCGGCACTGGCGCGTTTCCGGTTGGCGCCGGCACCAATCAGTAATAGAGGCATTGACGCCTCTTCTATCATTTTCAATGCATGCTGAATCGTGCGGTTATCCGCATCGGGGCGACGGATAGTTTCCACCGTATAGATGCGCTGATGGGCTTCTTCGGCGGCAATGTCTTCTGGCAGTTCAATATGAACCGCGCCTGGTCTTTCTTCAACGGCAATACGGAAAGCTTCTCGAACAGTTGCAGCGATGGTGCTGCCATGCACGACTTGTTTAGTGAACTTGGTAATAGGACGCATCATATTTACGACGTCCACAATCTGAAACAGGGCTTGTTTACTTTCTTTAATGGGTTTCTGACCGGTAATGATCAACATAGGCATGCCACCTAGTTGTGCGTAGGCGGCCGGGGTGACCAGATTGGTGGCTCCGGGCCCGAGAGTGGATAAACAGACACCGGGTTTGCCTGTTAATCGTCCGTAGTTGGCGGCCATAAAGCCCGCCCCTTGTTCATGACGGGTAATAATCAGCCTGATAGAGGAATGTTTTAAAGAATCAAGAAAATCCAGATTTTCTTCGCCGGGGATGCCGAAGATATATTCGACCCCTTCGTTTTCGAGTGCTTTGACGAGTAGGTCTGATGTTTTCATGATGCGTCCTTATCCGTTGGTTTCAGGGGGCCGATCTGTGTTCTGTTGTGTTCGATTATATAGTGATAATTCAGTCTACCGCTATGGGGTAATGATGCCAATTTCAACCCGACGATTCATAGCGCGCCCTTGCGATGTCAGATTTGAGCGAATGGGTCTGGTATCTGCATACGCTTCCACTCTAAACTGTTCGGGAGTCAACTCGCTATTACGCAGCAGTGCGTGTACGACTGATGTCGCTCTGGCGGCAGATAACTCCCAGTTTGAACGATAATTCAGGTTACTGAGTGGCACATTGTCTGTATGTCCTGCGACTACAAATGTCGTATTCAGTTCCGTGAGTACATCAGAGATGTGAGCCAGAACTGGCAATATGCCTTGTTTTAGCGTTGCCTGTCCAGAAGGAAAAGACGCATTTTCATTAATACGAATAATGACTCTGTCTTCAATGGTTTCAAGACTCAGCTGCCCTGCTGTGATCGCTTTAACAAATTTTTTCTGCAGTGTAGCCATCAGATTATTCAATTTTGCCCGTTGGTACAAATTGGCATCATGAATTTTTATGGCGTGCTCGTCATTGACACTTTCCTGAAAAATCTTTGAGAGGGGCGAGGGTGTATCAGTAGGAGCAGGGGAAAAGGTTTGTTTAATGATGCTGGTGGCTTTGATGATCTGATCTGGCGTTTCTTTTTTGACGCCAAAGGCATTTTCCATGGAGCGAACAACAACTTTATATTTCAGCGCATCTATTTCGGCCATGCTCAACAGTAATACAAAGAAGCAAAGCAATAGCGTCATTAAGTCTGCGAAAGTAGCTAGATACCGAGGTATGCCACCGCTTTGTTTTTTCATATTAGGTCGATACTGATTCTGGTTGTTCAATTCTGTTCGCTTTGGGTCACCGATTCATACAGGAAAACACTATCTTTGAATTACCATTTGATGTGTAGATATTGCTATGCTAATCAATCGTATACACGTTAATATGTGGTATTAATGCATCTGTTGCAAGCATTGTAGGGAAAGCTTGTGTCGTATCAATGCAGTAGCACAGCGAATGCGTATTGTTTTTGTGCATAATTTGCGAGAGCTATCTTCATAAAAGAGGTTATATTTCAGTTGGTTAAGATGATAGTCGTTTATGCATATTAGCAGTTACACAAAAATGGCATTCTATAGCATATTGGCTGTACTGGCTGTGATCTGCATCTCAGTCGCGACGTTTATCAGTCAAGGTGTCACCGAAAACTACAAATCTCAGCTATACGCCAATACTCAGGAATTACTCTCCGAATATAACAACCGTATCAGTTCCGAGTTACAGGGGCATATACAACTTGTTCGAGGCCTTCCCAGCCTATTTGCTGTGAACCAGGAGCTGTCGCAAGCACAGTTTGCTTCAGCAGTGAGTTATCTGGTTAATGACGACCTGGAGATTCGGAATATCGCGGCGGCACCAGATATGGTGATTTCATACATCTATCCGATAAAGGGTAATGAAGATGCGTTAGGGCTGAACTACCGTGAAGAACCTGAGCAGTTTGAAGCGGCTGACCGAGCAAGGCGAACACGTGAACTGGTGTTGGCCGGTCCACTAGAATTAAAACAAGGTGGTACAGGCCTGATTACCCGTGTGCCTGTTTTTTTACAGAATGATAAAACAGGTGAGGAATATTTCTGGGGACTGATTTCTGCTGTCATTGATATCAAAGCATTTTTTAATAAAGTCGGCTTGAACCAGGACCTGCCTTTTGAATTAGCTATCAGAGGGAAGGATGGCTTAGGGCGACAAGGTGCTGTGTTTTATGGTGACCCTGCTTTATTCCAACAGCCCACATTGAGCCAAACACTTAAGCTGCCTGAGGGAGAGTGGATACTGGCGGCTGAACCAAAAGGTGGCTGGTCTACTTTACCCAAAGCATACTGGCATGAGGTACTGACGGTTTATGGTGTGACCGCTTTTATCTTTTTACTGGCAGCCATCATTATTCGTTTTGTTTTGATGGCATCAATCGCTAATTACAAATACCGCAGTCTGATTCAATCTTCACCTGTTCCTTACATTTTGTTGGATAAGCAGCAGCGAGTGATGTTTATCAATCAGTCATTTAAAGAAACCTTTGGTTACGATCTGGATAACATTGAAACCTTACCTAACTGGAAAAGGCTCATGTTTCTGGTACAGCAACAAAGGGAAAAATCAAAACATGATTTCTCTCAAGAGAATGCTCATATCAGTAGTATGAGTCATGCTTTCGAGATTGATATTGAGACGAAAAAAGGCAAACCTCGAGTAGCCCTGGTCAGCTCATCCGTAGTTGAGAATACGCTTGGAGATGAGACCTTGCTGGTGATTTATGACATCACTGTGCGTAAAGAGGCTGAAGAGCAGCTACGTTTTTCTTCACGGGTCTTTAATCAGGCTCATGAAGCCATCATGATCACGGATACCAAAGGCGTGATCACCGATGTGAACCCCGCCTTTAGTCATATCACAGGCTATAGTCGTGAAGAGGCGATAGGTCAGACACCTCACTTATTGAGTTCCGGAAAGCACTCGCCTGAGTTCTTTCAGAACATGTGGAAATCCATCAGCGACCATGGCTATTGGCAGGGAGAGGTATGGAACTGCAGGAAAAATGGTGAACTTTATGCAGAGTTGTTAACGGTCTCATCATTGACTGATGACGACGGTGCAACACGTCATTTTGTCGGATTGTTTTCAGATATTACCAATGCCAAACAGCAGCAAGATACCTTGGAATTGATGGCCCATTATGACGTGCTGACTAAGCTTCCCAATCGTGCCTTGCTGGCTGATCGTTTCTTACAGGCAGTGGCGCATTGTAAACGTGCAAAAACGATGCTGGCAATTTGCTTTCTGGATCTCGATGATTTTAAGCCGGTCAATGATACCTATGGACATGATGTTGGAGATCAGCTGCTAATTGAGGTGGCTAATCGCTTACGAAACAATGTTCGGGAAGAAGATACCATCTCAAGGTTTGGTGGTGATGAGTTTGCCATCATCTTTCGTGATGTGGAGTCTTTACAGGAATGTGAAGACATGTTGAAACGGATACACCACTCTATTGCTCAGCCATACTACGTAGATGATTTACGCCTGACTATCAGTGCTTCCAGTGGGGTTAGTTTTTATACACAGGAAAGCGATGATCTGGACACACTACTCCGCCATGCTGATCAAAGTATGTACCAGGCAAAATTATCTGGTCGGAATCACTACCAGCTATTCAACCCAGCCGATAATCAGCTGACTATAGAAAAACAACAGCTGTTGCATGATATCCGTCAGGCCTTAAAAACCGATGAATTCTGTTTGTTCTATCAACCAAAAGTGAACATGACAAACGGTGAAGTCTTTGGCATGGAAGCACTGATACGTTGGCAGCATCCAACGAGGGGATTATTAACACCGCTCAAGTTCTTGCCCGTGATTGCTGACAGCGAACTAGAAATTGAGATCGGACGGTGGGTTTTGCAGCAAGCACTTAAGCAACTCCAGTTTCTACACCAGCAAGGCTATATGCTCTCCATCAGTGTCAACATTGCCTCTTACCATCTGCAATCTGATGCCTTTGTAAGTGACATGGAGACGTTACTGGCCGAGTATCCCGATATCGGACCGGAATATCTACAACTGGAAATAGTCGAAACCACCGCTCTAGGTGATATTGGGGCCATCACCAAGGTCATAAGGCAATGCAAGGATTCCATTGGTGTATCAGTGGCATTGGATGATTTTGGTACTGGCTACTCCTCACTGACACATTTACGTCACTTGAGTGCCGACACGATTAAAATCGACCAAAGCTTTATTCGTGACATGCTTGATGATCCACAGGACTATACGATTGTTGATGGTGTAACCGGCCTGGCTGAAGCGTTCGACAGACAAGTCATTGCAGAAGGTGTTGAGACGGTCGAGCATGGATTAATGTTGTTGTTGATTGGCTGCGAAAACGCTCAGGGCTATGGCATAGCCAGACCCATGCCAAGCGATGACGTGATGTCGTGGCTCAGACATTATCATGCTGAAGTAGGCTGGGTATCAGCATCTCGTTTATCACTCACACCAAGACAGAAGGCATTACGGTTTTTCATGCTAACGCTTGAACGCTGGCGACAAGTGTTTTTGAGTAACTTTGATGAGAGCAGTGATACGGCTCAATCACCACAATGGCCAATTATGGATGTGCATTACTGTCATTGTGGCACGTGGGTTGAACGCGTAAAGAATCAGAACCTGTTCGAGCACGAATGGTTAGATGAGTTGGTTGCAACGCATCTGAAATGGCATAACTTGGCGATAACAATGCGGGAATATGCACTTGCTGACAAGATGGGGGAAGCCAGAGCGTTTCTAGATGAGTTCGATAAACTCTATCAGGAGTTACTGTCGCTCATCGCTACTTTAGAGACTGGAAAATCCCTGCAATGAAAGACGCTGTTGAACTGAACTAACAGAATACCGCTCTGGTCACACAGCTATTGAACAAATGAAGGTACAAGCAATGCGTGCTTTATTTCCTCTATTAATGTTACTGCTGAGCGCATGTAGTAATTTGCCAATGGCGATTAAAGAAGCCCCAAGCCCTGACTGGCAGTTAAGTCAGGTCGCTGTTGAAGCTGAACAGCACAAAGGTGAAGTGATACGTTGGGGGGACAAGTCGTTAAAGTGGAAAATGATGATAATGGCTCAACGATTCATGTTGTACAGTTTCCACTGAATAGTTTTGGAAGACCGGATAGTGATGGTGTCAGCCAAGGACGATTTTTAATTCATTCTGAAAGTTTTATCGATCCTTACATCTATAAAGCCGGTACATTAATCACTGTTGCCGGCACGGTTGAGAAGAAAGAGACCGTCACAATCGATAAGAAATCAATGAGCTTACCGGTTGTGATCTCTTCTGAATTGTACCGCTGGACGCAAGCGGACTATTCGCGTGATCCTTATTGGCGGAGTCATCCTTATTATTATGACCCGTTCGCCTATGGCCCGTATTACGGGCCAGGCTTACGCCCATCATGGCGTTACTATAATGGGCTTTATTGGTAAGCTTATTCGACGATCTCGATTAAGGTTTCACCTGGTGTCACACGGTCGGCTTTCTTCACGTGTAATGCTTTAACCGTTCCAGCGATATTAGCCAGTAGTTCGGTTTCCATTTTCATGGCTTCCATGACTAACAGGGCCTGACCTGCTTCCACTTTGTCGCCTTCTTTCACCAGAACTTCAACCACATTGCCAGGCAGCGGTGCTGTGACATGACCCGGATCGGTGGCTTTCTTACGGCCACCGGTATTACCGCCATCATTTACATACTCATTTAACGCTTCGAAAGTGACTTCTTCTGGCATGCCATCGATAGATATGTAGAACTTACGTTTACCACCGCCAACATCACCTACACCGGTGATGGCAATGTCATAGCTTTCACCATGGACATCCACTTTAAACTCGGTAGCAATGCTTTCTTTATCATTATGAGCTTCACTAACAGGTAATAATGGCTCAGGTTTCAATGTGCCTTCAGCACGTTGTTGTAAGAATTCACGACCGAGATCCGGGAACATGGCAAAAGTCAGTACATCTTCTTCTGATGTCGCTAGTTCGCCAATATCGGCTCTGAGTTTATCCAGCTCTGGTGCCAGCGCATCAGCAGGACGAGAGTCGATCACTTCTTCGTTACCAATGGCTTTTTTCTGCAATTGTGCATTAACAGGTGCGGGTGGCTGACCGTAGCCACCCTGAAGATAACGTTTCACTTCATTAGTGATGGTTTTATAACGTTCACCGGCTAAGACGTTATATACCGCCTGAGTACCCACAATTTGTGATGTGGGTGTCACCAATGGTGGAAAACCCAGATCTTCACGAACGCGTGGAATTTCAGCAAACACATCGCGAATTCTATCCAGTGCGTTTTGTTCTTTTAATTGGTTGGCCAGATTTGACATCATGCCGCCCGGAACCTGATTGATTTGGACAGACACATCTTCGCCCGTAAATTCGCTTTCAAACTGGTGGTATTTTTTGCGAACGTCACGGAAATAGTCGGCAATTTCGGATAACAGGTTCAAATCAAGGCCAGTATCCCAGTCTGTATTACGCAATGCAGCAACTTGAGATTCAGTCGCTGGGTGGCTGGTACCGCTGGCAAATGAAGAAATGGCGGTATCAATACGATCCACACCCGCTTCAATGGCTTTTAACTGACATTGTGCTGCCAGACCAGAAGTCGCGTGAGAATGAATAACTAAAGGTAAGTCGACTTCTGATTTAATGGCTTTCACTAAATCGTAGGTCGGATAAGGCGCCAATAGACCAGCCATATCTTTAATGGCAATCGAGTCTGCGCCCATGTTTTGTAGATCTTTGGCCTGTTTTACAAACAATTCAGGAGTATGAACCGGGCTGGTGGTGTAGCTAATCGTACCTTGAGCATGTTTACCGGCTTTTTTGACCGCTTTCATGGCGGTTTCCAGATTACGCAGGTCGTTCAGCGCATCAAAAATACGAAATACATCAATACCGTTTTCAGCCGCACGCTCGACAAAAGCACTGACCACATCGTCAGCATAATGGCGGTAACCCAACAGGTTTTGGCCACGTAATAACATTTGTAAACGGGTATTGGGTAAGGCTTGTTTTAATTGTCTGAGTCTTTCCCAAGGATCTTCTTTTAGGTAGCGAACACAGGCATCAAATGTGGCACCGCCCCAGACTTCCAGTGACCAATAACCGACCTGATCGAGCTTGTCACAGATAGGCAGCATATCGTCAGTGCGCATACGAGTGGCGATAAGTGATTGGTGAGCATCACGCAGAATGACATCAGTAACTTCAATTTTTTTCATAAAATCTCCAGCAGTGTTTAAGGCTTACCAGCCTGCATGGGCTGCAATTGCAGTGGCCAAAGCCAGCGCCACTGCGCTGGGACGTCGTTTATTCGAATAGTTAAGTAATTCCGGATGGTTAGGCACAAAACTTGTGTCGAAATGACCAGATCGGAAATCAGGATGATTGAGAATTTGTTTGTAGTAGTTCTCAGTGGTTTTAATGCCATGCAAACGCATATCATCCAGAGCGCGTTGACCACGGCTGATGGCATCTTCCCAATCCAGTGCCCACACCACCAGTTTCAGACACATGGAGTCAAAATACGGTGGGATTTCATAACCCGTGTAGATAGCAGTATCCACTCTGACACCAGGGCCGCCCGGTGCGTAGTAGTGGGTGATTCGACCGAAGCTAGGCAGGAAATCATTTTTCGGGTCTTCAGCATTAATCCGAAACTGTAAAGCATAGCCGCGATAGGCAATGTCTTGCTGGCGGTAGCTTAACGGCAAGCCAGATGCGATACGTAATTGTTCACGGACAATATCAATACCGGTAATTTGTTCGGTAATGGTGTGCTCTACCTGAACCCGGGTATTCATCTCCATGAAATACACTTCATTACCGGTGAGCAAAAATTCGACGGTACCCGCATTTTCATAATTCACTGCTTGAGCCGCTTTGACAGCCAGGCCACCGACATAATCACGCTGCTCAGGTGTCAGTTGTGGGCTTGGTGCAATTTCAATCAGTTTTTGATTACGGCGCTGAATAGAACAATCCCGTTCATACAAATGCACGACATTGCCTTCGCTATCAGCGAGGATTTGTACTTCAATATGACGAGGGTCAACAATACATTTCTCAAGGAAAACTTCAGCAGAACCGAATGCCTTTGTCGCTTCAGAAATAACGCGTGGATACTGTTGACGCAATTCGTCGGCACTATCACAACGACGGATACCACGACCACCACCACCAGAGGTGGCTTTGATCATGACTGGATAACCCACTTCTTCAGCCAACGCTAACGCTTCATCTAAGTCCGCTAAGTTGCCGTCAGAGCCCGGTGTAATGGGTACACCAGCATCGCGCATACTGTCTCTAGCAGCTGTTTTATCGCCCATTTTTTCAATAACGCTGGATTTGGGACCAACGAAAGTGATGTTGTGTTTTTCACACAGGCGGGCAAATTCGGCATTTTCAGATAAGAAACCATAGCCAGGATGGATAGCATCGCAACCGGTTTCTATCGCTAAGTTCACAATACGTAAAGGATCAAGATAGCCAGCGAGTGGATCATCACCAAGTGAATAGGATTCGTCAGCACGTTTGACGTGTAATGCATAACGATCGGGTTCGGTATAAATAGCGACTGAACGAATGCCCATTTCTGCACATGCGCGAACAATGCGCACAGCAATTTCACCACGATTGGCGATTAACACTTTTTTCAACATGAGCTACTCCAGATTGAATCTAGGAAATAGGCTAGAGGAAATCATACATAATGAAAAATTGATATAATTTTGATTAGTGATAAGTAATTACTTATGTATAAGGTTTTTTAATTTTTATGTCATTGACTTTACAGCAATTAATTAGTCGACTGTCTTTTCGTCAAATGCAAGTGTTTCGAGCTGTCTATCAACAGCAAGGTTATGGAAAAGGGGCAGAAAGTTTGGGGCTGACTCAGCCCGCCGTCAGTTCTCAAATCAAAAAACTGGAGTCAGCGCTGGGGCAGCCGTTATTCGAATATGTCGGTAGAAAGCTTTATTGCACGCGAGCAGGTGAACGGGTAGCTGAACATATTGATGCCATATTTGAGCAAGTCGCCAGTTTGCAGAGTGATTTACATCGACTGGAGGGAAAGCTTTCAGGTGAGTTAAATCTGTGTGCGGTCAGTTCAGCCCAGTATGCGGTGCCGCATGTATTAAGAGGGTTTTTACAGCAGTATCCATCGGTCAATGTAAACCTGAATATTGTGAACCGTACGCAGGCCATTGAGCGTTTGAATGACAATAAAGAAGATTTGGTGATCATGGGCTTGGTACCTAATGATCGTTCCTTATCGTCCTTACCCTTTCTGGATAATGAATTGATACCCGTGGTGCCGGTACACCATCCACTTGCCACAAAAACACATATCCATCCGCAGCAATTTCTTGATGCACAATTGCTCAGTCGTGAATCTGGATCTGGTAATCGACTGGCTTTAGAGCAGCATTGTCAGCAACAACGTTTATCGCTGAATGTCACCATGCAGTTTGGTTCTAATGATGCACTAAAGCATGCTGTTCTAGCTGGGTTAGGTGTCGCTGTTTTGCCGAGGTTGAGTGTGTTATCTGAGCTGCGGCTGGGCCAGTTGGTCAGTCCGGTAATTAAAGGTTTTCCACTGCGACGCAGTTGGTGTCTGGTATCGCCTCAGGGTAAACATGCAACCCCTGTTACTCAGGCTTTTTTAGAGTATATCCAAACAAACTTGAAAGAGATTCATCAATATTTTCAATCGTTGGATGTTGTCTAGGGCTTCCTTAGCAGCTCGTCAATACTAATCTGATGATTGCCCCGGTGGATTTTAGTTGTCAGATAACCATGGTTATGGCGGTTTGCAAATACCCCGGTAGGCCGTGTGCCATGAACCTGAATACCGGCCTTTTCCAGTTGCTGACGTTTGTCCGGATTGTTAGTCATTAGCATAATCTGATTCAGCTTGAGTGCATTCAGAATATCAGCCGCTGCTTGATAATCCCGTTCATCGACGTTATGACCAAGTTCTAGATTAGCGGTAAAGGTGTCATGTCCCTGTTCCTGCAAACGATAGGCATCCAGTTTTTCATACAAACCAATGCCGCGGCCCTCCTGACGCAGATACAGTAAATAGCCACCTTCTTTATTGAATAAACTTAATGCCTCCTGTAATTGCGGTCCGCAATCACAGCGTGCTGAACCCAGCGCATCACCGGTAACACACTCCGAATGGATGCGCACAAGTGGATGTGTGGGATCGGGTCTACCAAGCTTCAAAGCAAAGTGTTCTTTGCCATCCACAAAACCCGAAAAGCTATACATTTCTGCCATGGCCTCACTGCCATCATTAAGAATAATGGGTAACTGAACAGTCGTTCTAATCGTCACTGCGGATGCGTCTTTGGCAGAACGGAAACAGTGGTTAATTCGTCTGAGCAATGCGCTGAATAGCTTAGGGCGGTTTGAGTTCACAATGTAAGGCAACGTCTAATAAAGCAATCGGTGATCTTACTGCATCTGACTCTTTTTAAGAATAATTTATTGAAATACTGGAAAGTTTTCCCGCTAAAGGGTAAGTGCATTTCAGCCATCATCAGATTGAAATATCTCTGACGCATACTAAAAGGTCGGCACTAAATATGATGAGGCGTTTTGCGTGCAACAACTGAAGCAAACAGAGCATATATTTCACTTAATTTATGATTTGCTTAATCGCCAGGAGCTAGTGGAAACCCTGACAATACGTCAGGAGAATAAGGATAAGCAGGCATTAGTCGAGCTGTTAACCGTCAAGCAGTATCAAGGTGAAATTCAGCAGCTGTTAAACCGCTTACATCCATATGACATAGCAAATCTGCTTGAGCAATTACCGCCGGTACAGCGCTCGTTTATTTGGCAACTGCTGCAAAGTGAGCATATGGGGGCGGTGCTGCTGGAGCTTTCTGATAGTTTACGACAAACCTTATTAGCAGAATTACAACCAACCGATTTGATTCGGGCGGCATCGCATCTCGATACTGATGAAATTGCGGATCTGATGCAAGAGTTACCAGATGAGATCGGTGATAGCGTCTTATCCTCATTACCACAGCAGCAGCGTGAAAATGTACAGTCCACCTTACTCTTTCCTGAAGAAAGCGTTGGTGCCTGGATGGAATATGATTTTGCTGTGGTACTTGAGAATCAAACCTTAGATCAAGTGTTACGTGAGTTACGTCAGAAAGGGAAGTTACCGGATGAGTCCGGTTTTATCATGGTGATCAATTCGGTGGGTTTATTTCAGGGACTGCTGCTCGTCTCTGATTTATTAATCAAGCGAGGTGATTTACGGGTAGCCGATTGCATGTTGAAGCAAGCCCATATCTTTCATACTACCGACTCTGCCGATGAAGCGGCACGTGATTTTGAGCGCTATGAATTATTGGTAGCACCGGTGGTGAATGCACATCAGAAACTGGTTGGGGTATTACGTGTCAGCTCGCTAATGGATCTACTGGAAGAACAGTCGCAGCGCCAGTTTCTCGCTCAGGCAGGCTTATCGAAAGAAGAAAATTTATTTGATCCGATGATGAAGTCAGCTAAAAATCGCTGGCCGTGGATTGCACTGAATCTGGTGATTGTATTGATTGCTTCTCGCGTGATTGATCAGTTCCAGACCACGATTAGCAGTATGGTGGCACTAGCTGCCTTGTTACCCATCACCGCTAATATTGGCGGCAACACGGGCAATCAAGTGGTGGCGCTGGTGATTCGTGGGCTGGCATTAAAACAACTCGACGCCAATAATCTTCGACGGCTCTATATAAAAGAGTTTTCCGTGGCTGCGGTGAATGGGCTGATATGGGGAAGTTTAACGGGATTGCTAACGCTATTTTTGTATCAGAATCTGGGCTTGGCCTTTGTAATGATGCTAGCCATGTCTGGCACGATGGTGTTAGCGGCCTTAATCGGCGTAAGTATTCCGTTGATTCTAAAGAAGCTGAAACAGGATCCGGTATTGGGCAGTAGTATTATCACTACAGGAATGACCGATACACTGGGCTTTCTGATTTTCTTGAGCCTCGCTTCTTTACTCCTGCCAAACTGACGGATAATCAATTTATCATTACTCAGGAAAATCCTGAGTAATCAAAAGAAAAATACGCTATTGTCATTTGCCACGGACTCGTAACATAGGAACCGTACTAACAAACACAAAGCGAGGTGATTATCATGTGGACTAAACCAGAATATTCAGACATGCGTTTCGGTTTCGAAGTAACTATGTACATCTGCAACAGATAATAGTTTCTCAAATCGAGAGCAAAAAAGCCCCACTCGTTGGGGCTTTTTTTATGCCCGAAGAAAATTATCTACGTAAAATGCCGGATATACAGACCGGACACACAATCTTAAGCTTAGCACCAGTTATCGCATCACGGACATAAGGTGGTTTTATGCTCAAGGTTGGCTCAATCAAACAAATCTGGCGTTATCCAGTCAAAGGGATGGCAGGGGAACAGCTTGAACAATGTTATCTAGGTGAAAATGGTTTAACTGGCGATCGTATCTGGGCATTACAAGATACTCAGCGACAGGAAATCCAAAGCTGTAAATTTCGGCCTGAATTATTACGCTGCAATGCAAAGTGCCGACGTGGAGATGCGACCGGACCAGATGATCAGGTTGATATCACTTTTCCTGATGGCGCCGTGATTGGCAGTGATGAGCCACAGGTCAATCAGTTACTGACTTTGCTAACCGGGTTTGATTCCACATTACAGCCGCTTAAGCCTATTGAAGAGCAGGATTTCTACAAACGATATAAACAAGACGATCACACTTGGTTGGAAGAGCTAAAAGCCACATTTGATCGAGAGCCTGGTGAAGCCTTACCGGATTTGGATAACCTGCCCGAGCAGGCTCAGGAGTATGTATCACTGCCAGGTACCTTTTTCTTAGTTACGCCTTTTCATATGCTGACGACCGCCACACTGGATTATATGAAACAGCTTAAACCTGACTCTGACTGGGCAGTAGAGCGCTTCCGTCCAAATATTGTCATTGAAACGGTTCCAGGTATGGAAGGTTTGATTGAGCAAGCCTGGTTAGATAAAACGATTCAGATTGGTCAGACGACAGTGCAATGTTGTGGCACCACGCCACGATGTGGCGCCATTACCCGACAACAGCGCCATATCCCATCAGATAAAAAAATGCTTCGTACGATTGTGAAGCAAGCTGACCAAAACCTGGGAGTCTATGGCGCTATTGCTGAAGCTGGCGTTATTCGTGTTGGTGATGAGGTCTTTATTCAATAAAGCCTTATTTCTCCACAAAAGCACGTTCAATCACATAGTCGCCGGGTACACCGATGCGAGGAGAAACCACAAACCCTCGCTCATCTAATAACGCTGCGGTGTCATTCAGCATTTGTGGACTGCCACAGATCATGGCTCGATCATGCTCAGGATCAAGGGGAGGTAGACCAATATCCTCAAATAATTTGCCACTGGTAATCAGATCCGTCAGTCGTCCCTGATTTCGGAAAGGTTCGCGAGTGACGGTGGGATAATAAATTAACTTTTCTTTGACCAGATCACCAAAGAATTCATTGTCAGGCAAGTCTTTTTCAATGAAATCGGCATAAGCCAATTCACTGACATAACGCACCCCATGAATAAGAATGATTTTCTCAAAGCGATCATAGGCTTCGATATCCTGAATCACACTGAGAAAAGGTGCGAGCCCGGTACCTGTTGAGAAGAGGTACAGGTTTTTGCCCGGCTTTAGATCATGCACGACCAAGGTACCCGTCGGTTTTCTGCTGACTAATATCTCATCACCAACCTGTAAATGTTGCAGGCGTGAAGTGAGTGGCCCGTTAGGAACTTTGATGCTGAAAAACTCCAGATTTTCATCATAATTCGGGCTAGCAATACTGTATGCACGAAGCAACGGTTTATTGTCGACTTCAAGGCCAATCATCACAAACTGACCATTTTCAAAACGCAGGCCCGGATCACGGGTAGTTTTGAAGCTGAACAGATTGTCATCCCAGTGGTGCACGCTTAAAACGCGCTCGCTTGCAAATGTACTCATCGTTATCTCTTTTTTATGAAAGGGCGTTGGTTAAACTAGGCACGGCATCAAACAGATCGGCCACCAGACCATAGTCGGCTACCTGAAAAATCGGCGCATCGGGATCTTGATTGATGGCGACAACAATACGGCTGTCTTTCATGCCGGCGGTATGTTGCACCGCACCAGACACGCCAACCGCAAAATACAGTTCAGGTGCTACCGTGACACCTGTTTGACCGACCTGGATTTCATTTGGCGCATAGCCTGCATCCACAGCCGCTCTGGTCGCACCGAGTGCAGCACCGAGTTTTTCAGCTAAGGGATTAAGTAAGGCATCAAACTTCTCTGCACTACCTAATGAGCGACCACCCGACACCACGACTTTGGCCGAGTTAAGCGCAGGACGATCGGACTCAATTCGAGACTCACTGATCCAGCGTGTTTTGGTGAAAGGTTCAGGGACTGAGACTGCAGTTATTTCAGCCTGACCATTTAACTCAGCCGCAGTAAATTTACTGCCACGCACCGTCAGGATTTGCTTTGCATCACGGCTTTGTACGGTGGTGTGAACGTTACCGGCATAGATAGCCCGCACATAGCGGTTGTCAGGATGAATGGCTAATACGTCCGAGATCATGGCGACACCGGCCACAGCGGCTACACGTGGCAACACATTCCGGCTGAATGAGGTATGTGCAGCCATCACGACCTCATAATCTGTCACCAAAGTATCAATCAGCTTACTCACATCTTCAGCAAGCGGATGCTCAAACTGCGGGGCATTGGCATGTAATACCTCAGTCACTCCATCTACAGTCGCGGCTTGTTTGGCAATCTGCTCAGACTGATAACCCACAACTAACAGATGAACAGGCTGTCCCCAATGTTGAGCAGCGGAGACAGCGTGACGGACTTCGTTATGCAGTTGTTGTCCATTGTGTTCGGCTAATACTAATGTGCTCATAGTGCAATTCCTTCTTTTGTACGTAATTGCTGCAATAAAGCATCAACACTGTCGACTTTAATGCCAGCTTTACGTTGAGGTGGTTCGGCGACATTGATTAATGACAATCTGGGCGTTAAGTCAGTGACCAGCTCTGAAGCCGACAGGTTTTCGATCGGCTTCTTTCTCGCCTGCATCAGATTCGGTAGTTTGACGAACCGTGGATCGTTTAAGCGTAAGTCAGCAGTGACTACCGCAGGTAATTGCAATGCCACGGTTTCGGTACCACCGTCTATTTCACGGGTAACGATAGCTTCACCATTTTCAATATCCAGCTCCGAAGCAAAAGTACCTTGTGGATAATCCAACAAGGCAGCCAGCATTTGCCCTGCCTGACCAGCATCATCATCCACCGCTTGTTTACCGAGAAGTATCAGATCCGGTTGCTCTTTATCAGCGACGGCTTGTAAGAGTTTGGCGACCTCCAGCGACTGTACTTCTGTTTCGTGTTCGACCAGAAGTGCCCGATCCACACCCATAGCCAGCGCATGTCTTAATACATCCTGATTGGCTGATGAGCCAATGGACACGGCAACAACTTCATCGGCCTTACCTTGTTCTTTCAAACGAATGGCTTGCTCAATCGCATTTTCATCGAACGGGTTGGCACTCATTTTCACGCCGTCGATATCCACATTGGAACCATCGCCTTTGATACCGACTTTGATGTTGTAATCCACTACACGTTTTATCGCGACTAAAATTTTCATTACATTTCCTCTTAAGGTTTGCTGAGCATTTTATAGTGGCGTACAATATTTGTTAAATTGATAATTTAGATATTATCTATCTAATAAATAGATATGTAAAAACATGAAATTCAGTCTAAGACAACTCGAAATTTTTGTTGCTGTCAGCCGAACAGGCAGTGTGTCTAAAGCCGCTCAAGCCTTGTTTCTATCTCAATCTGCAGCCAGTACCGCACTGGCAGAATTTGAGAAGCAATACAATGTGCAATTGTTTGATCGTGTGGGTAAATCCCTGCGGATTAATCAGGCAGGTCAGCAATTGTTACCGCATGCTGTTGAGTTACTAGATCGTGCGCAGGAAATTCATAATCTCATGGAAGGTCATGCCGGATATGGTCTGATGAAAATCGGTGCCACGCTGACCATTGGTAACTATTTGGCGACCTTGCTGGTGGCCGAGTTTTTACATGAACATGCTGATAGCCGCATTGAGTTGCAGGTTCACAATACAAAAACCATCATTGAACAAATTGCGAACCATGAGCTTGATATTGGTTTGATTGAAGGGGATGTCATCACCCGGATATTGAAGTGGAAACCTGGATTGCCGATGAGTTAGTGGTGTTCTGTGCACCTGATCATCCTCTGGCAAACAAGAAAAAGGTCACTATGCAACAGTTATTAGCAGAGCCTTGGATTCTCAGAGAAAAAGGTTCTGGTACACGTGAAACGTTTGATCGTGCTTTTCACAATTATCATTCACAACTCAATATTCGCCTCGAACTTGAACACACCGAAGCGGTAAAACGTACAATCGAATCAGGTCTGGGTATCGGTTGCATTTCCCGACTGGCATTAAAAGATGCCTTTCGTCGCGGTAGCTTGGTGCCGGTCAATGCACCTGCTTTGGATCTAGGTCGGTATTTCTATTTTCTGTGGCATAAGCAGAAATATCAGACCACCGGCATGCGTGAGTTTTTAGCGTTATGTCAATCGATTACTGCTGATGTTTCGCGCAGTGACGAGGTTAATCTCACTCGAATTATTAAGGAATAAATCATGCAACGTGACGTAATGAATTATGACTTGTTAATTATTGGTGCTGGGCCAGCGGGGTTGGGCGCCGCTATTCGTTTTAAACAATTAGCTAATGAGGCCGGAAAGGATCTCAGTGTCTGTGTGTTAGAAAAAGCCGCTGAAGTTGGGGCACAGATTATTTCTGGTGCTGTGATCGATCCGATCGCGTTAAACGAGCTGATACCCGACTGGAAACAAAAAGGCGCACCACTAAAAACCGCCGTGAGTGAAGATAAGTTCCAGTTTATGACCAGCGATAAAGCGTGGACGATTCCACATTGGTTAATGCCGCCTTTGATGAAAAATAGTGGTAACTATATTGGGAGTTTGGGTGAGTTATGCTCATGGCTGGGCGGTCAGGCTGAAGAGCTGGGCGTTGAAATCTATGCTGGCTTTTCAGCTCAGGAAGCTTTATATAACGAACAGGGTGATCTGATTGGGGTTATTACTGGGGATATGGGTAGAGATGCCGATGGTGAGCCGACAGCACAATTTGTGGCAGGAATTGAAATTCAGGCGCCTTTTACCCTAATTGCAGAAGGGGCCAGAGGTTCTCTGGCACGTCAGTTAGAGTCGCATTTCAATCTACGTGATGCAGACCGTCCAGCCAAGTTTGGCTTGGGCATCAAAGAAATCTGGCGTATCCCTGAGCAACAGCATCAGCCAGGTTATGTCAGTCATAGTTTTGGCTGGCCCTTATCTGACGATACGGGGGGCGGTGCTTTTGTCTATCACTATGGTGAACAATTAGTGTCTATCGGGATGGTGGTGCATCTGGATTACAGCAATCCGTATCTATCACCTTTTGATGAGTTTCAACGTTTCAAAACGCACCACGAGATACGAGCAATGTTACAAGGCGGCAAACGTCTTAGTTATGGTGCCAGAGCCATTAGCGAAGGAGGTTTGCAATCTTTGCCGGATCTGATTTTCCCTGGTGGTGCATTTATTGGTTGCAGCGCGGGCATGGTCAATGTGCCCAAAATTAAAGGCAGCCATAATGCGATCAAATCAGGCATGTTAGCCGCAGAAGCGGCTTACGACTATTTTACTGAATCGACAAATGATAGTAAGCGTTTACTTATGGAATATCCCATTAAATTAAATGCTTCATGGGTTTGGAAAGAGTTAGAAAAAGTGCGTAACTTTAAACCCTTGCTGTCACGTTTTGGCAACATGACAGGTGGCGCCTTAGCGGGTATTGAATTGTGGCTGAGTGCCTTACATATCAAGTTACCCTGGACATTGCAGCATCAGCAGGCCGACCATAAAAGTCTCAAATCGAAAAACCAAGTTAAGAAAATTGACTACCCTAAACCAGATGGTGAGCTGACTTTTGATCGCTTGTCTTCGATCGATTTGAGCAATATCGTGCATGATGATAACCAACCTGGTCATTTGCAATTAAAAGACAAGGCCGTGCCCGTCACCATCAACCTGAAGAACTATGATGCACCAGAACAACGTTATTGTCCGGCCGGAGTCTATGAAATTATTGAGCAGGCAGGGGAACCGTCGTTGCAGATAAATGCTCAGAACTGCATACACTGTAAAACCTGTGATATCAAAGACCCGACTCAGAATATTGTCTGGGTGCCACCAGAAGGCGGCAGTGGCCCTGTATACAAAGGTATGTAAGGGTGGAGTGGATAGCTAACAACAGAGTTAAAGGATACTGTAATGACAGAAAATGACGCCAACCCAGAAATGGATGAGAAAACCTACGAGCTAGCTCAATTAGTCTTTCAGTTAGTGCGTGACGGTAAAGCGGAAGAGTTAAAAAAATCACTGGAAATGGGCTTGCCAGTGGATATTCGCACGGGCAATGGCGATAGCCTGTTGATGCTGGCCAGCTATAATGGCCATTATGAGATGACAAAGTTATTGCTGGAACATGGTGCCGACCCTGAACTGGCCAATGATCGTCAACAAACCCCTTTAGCTGGAGTGGCATTTAAAGGTTATAAAGATATTGCCGATTTGTTGATTCAGCATGGTGCCAATGTCAATGCGACAACGCCAGATGGTAAAACAGCACTGATGTTTGCAGCCATGTTCAATCAACTGGCGGTAGTCGATTGCCTGCTGGCGCATGGTGCTGATATAGAGGCCAGGACGGATGACGGCAAAACGGCGTTAATGTTGGCGGATGCGATGGGCGCGGCAGACACGCGTGAGCGTCTTCAGCAAGCCTAACTCACCAGTACACACATTGGTACGATAAAGTTAATTGTGTACTATCTAATGATTCCATCATCACAATGAATGAATTGCATGCCATCAGCTAAGACTTTTCTTTTTCGTCATCGTCGTTTCATTATCGGCCTGCTAACTCTGGTCGTTATTTACATGCTGGCCGGGTTTTATTTCTTGCCCTGGCTGGCAGAAAGACAACTAAAAAGCACTCTGGACCAGCGCTTACAGCTGCAAACACAAGTACAGGATATCCAATTCAACCCTTTTACCTTTGAGTTAAACATCGCTGGTCTGGCTATTCAAACCAGAGAAAACCAGCCTATTCTGGCTTGGGATTCGGTATATGTGAATGTCGATCCAAGCCAATTAATCAAAGGTGATATCAGTATTCCTACAGTAGATATTAACGCGGCTGATCTGCATTTTCAGCGTTATTCCGAGGCAGAAAATACCCTAACACGTCTGGCGAATACATGGCAGGAAACAGCACCTGAAAAAGAAGAGTCAGAACCTGTCACCGCGGATTCCACCACTTCAGATGCCGATGAGCCACTCTTTCATGTCGTTTTAAACACACTAAGTTTTGAGGGCGGCGAAATACATTACCTGGATAAAGTCCCTGCTGAGCCATTTAAAACTGTTATATCGCCTATCAATTTTCAGCTGAATCAATTTTCTACTCAAGCTGATGAAACCGCGAAAACCACATTGAATATGGAGCTGGAAGACAAGGCGAATCTATCAGTGGCGGGCACTTTTTCATTATCACCACTGACTGTAGCCGGTCAGCTCAAACTGAACCAATTTAATCTACAGACGCCGTACCGCTATTTTAAAGCGCAGTTACCGGTTGAATTAAAGCAAGGTGTCGTCAATATCAGTCTGGACTATGATGTGGATATGAGTGGTCAGCAACCTAGCGTTGATATCAATAAGACGGCTATCCAACTCTTTGACCTCAATGTGGCACAACCAGGCTTGGATAAAGCCTTAATTGCCGATGGTCAGCTGCAGCTAGAAAAGGGCCGTTATCGTTATCCTGACAATCAATTAAGCATTGATAAAGTATCAGTCAATGAGGCGAAACTGGTCACGATCATGAACGAACAGGGCGTGATTAACTGGCAGCAATTACTGGATGCCCTACCCAAATCAGAGGCAGATGACGCGCAAGAAACTAACGATACGCCAGCCATACAGTTAGCTATCTCAGAAGTCGGACTGAATAATATTGATCTGTTTATTGAAGATAAACAACCGCAATTGCCGTCTAATATGACATTGAATCTCACTGCCAGCCTGAATAACCTCAGTCTTGCAGATAAGCAAATCATGCCTTTTAACGCCAATATTAAGGTGAGTTCAGGCGGTACATTGTCTACTACAGGCGAGCTACAACTTTTCCCTGAACTGGCGGTAACAGCAGCGAGTAAGATCGACCAATTATCACTGACGCCATTACAGCCATACATCAATGAATATGCCATGGTGACGCTGGAAAATGGACAGTTATCAGCTAATGCTTCGCTGAAAAGTAACGCTGATGATGCCTTCTTGGTTAATGGCGACTTAGCGTTATCATCGTTGCAGATAGATAATCAGAATCTGAAGGAAAAACTGTTCAGCCTGGATGCCTTATCCATCAATACCATTGATTTCTCCCTCAAAAATAAAGAGTTAGCTATTTCTGATATTGAAGTCAATCAACTGTACAGTCGTATCTTTATCAATAAAGATGGCGTGACCAATTTGCGTCAGCTGTTAAAAGAACAACCGAGCGCTAGCACAGCCACAGCTACTGAAAATAATGCTGAGCCATACAAAGTATCTATTGGTGAGGTGATCATAAACAAGGCTAGTTCACGATTCACCGATGAAAGCCTGCCAATTGTGTTTGATACTGAAATGCGATCATTAGATGGTCAGATTAGTGGTTTTTCTACCGAGTCTGATCAGGCCGTTGAATTGAATCTGGAAGGACAGGTACAAGAGTTTGGTATGGTCGAAATTGAAGGCAGTCTGGCACCGTTCAATATTACCGAAGAAAGTAATGTGGCCATGTCATTCAGCAATCTGGATCTGCCAGCCATGAGCCCATACACCATCAAATTTGCAGGTAGAAAAATTGCCGATGGTCGTGCTGATGTCAAACTGAATTATGAAATCCAAAATGGAAATTTAAATGCATCTAACAGCCTGGTGATACGTGATATCAAGCTGGGAGAGCGAGTGGAATCACCAGAAGCAGTAGATTTACCTCTGGATCTGGCCGTGGCCTTATTAAAAAATAGTGAAGGGGTGATTGATTTAAGCATTCCGGTGACAGGCGATGTCAATAATCCTCAGTTTGAAATGGGACCGGCTATTCGCAACGCGATTTTTAATGCGATTCGTAATATTGTGACGTCACCATTCCGCTTCCTGGCCAACCTGATAGGAGGTGATGAGCAGCCAGTCGATAATATTCAGTTTAAGGCGGGACGAGCTGATCTCACGCCACCTCAAAAAGAAGCCTTGCTGAAACTGTCTGAAGCGTTGGTCCAACGTCCACAATTAATTTTAGACATTCCGGCGCCTTATGCCGAGAAGCTGGATCGGCAACAATTGCAACTTAAAGCGGTGGAGCAGGATATCAAAGCCGGTTTAGAGCAGACTGACACGGACCAACAATTATTAGTCCGTCGCCAAACGGTATTAGAGCGTTTATATACAGAACAAGCTTTAAGTCCTGACCTAACAGCAGTGAAGCTGGAGGTAATGGCCGACAATACGGCAGCCGATGATGAAGAGCCGTCTGTAGATTTGCTGGCCTATAACAGCAAACTAAAATCCCGTTTAGTCGCAAACAAAGTGATTTCCGAGGCAGATCTGAATAATCTGGCCAAAGCCAGACAGCAGGCCGTCATGCTTTATCTGCAAGAACAGGCCAAACTCAGTGAGGCTCAATTACATGCTGGCATGGTGAAGCAAGAGCAGGCCGAGCAGGATGTGGTCATCATGAAATTTGATATCCGTGCTCAATAAAATGACTGCATAATTTAGGTAAGCGACAGTAAAGCAGAAACTAAGCGTTTATTATCATATGTTTTATCATGACGTTTATCGATTAGCTTAACGTCGATGAGTTCAATATTGAGCTCTTGCAATAAGTCTGTTGGAATCCCGCCAGGATATTGTCCATTTTTGGTATCCACCATTAAATAATTCAATACAGTGTTGGCTGGAGCATCATCAATGATATCTTCTTGAATATATTTGATGATGGTCATGAGTGAGTCTTGTAACGTCATGCCAAGCTGTTCTGGATCGCTATTGAGGTTAGGTACGAACACTTTGGGGCACCCATTGTTAGCGATGGCTTTGCCCACACCGGTCGGCAGTAAGTTGGCCAGCAGACTGGTATAAAAGCTGCCTGGTGGGTAACAGATTAAATCTGCATCTTCAAATAAACCACGGTTTCGTTTACGTAACTTTGTCTCGGTGGGACGACTACCATTTAACGTTTCGCTCAAGTGAATGTGCTTGATGGGAGATAAAATAGGGGCGACTTCCTTGCCTGTAATTAAATGTTGTCCATGAATAATTTCTCCATTCTCTAGCTCGACAGAGAGGTGGTAATCATCATTGGTGATGGTTCTCACTGTACCTAATACATGCACCAATTTTGAGAATAAAAAAACGATGGGTTCCAAATCTTTATGATTATTCAGATAGCCACCAGCCAAGATTAAATTACCAATACTGGCGCCACGAAGATCAAAGTCCTTGGGCATGGACTGATAAAAATAACCCAGATGGTTACAAATCAACTTACGCATAGGGTTGGCAATGTCATTGATTAAATCATCTTTGCCATTCACCATATTCTGTAGTCGTCGCTTAAGCCGCTCTTGATTCTCAGTGACTGAGAAACGGTAACTGAACAGTCGATAGATTTCAGGATGCCCTAACACCGTCTCATCAGCTAAGGCCATTAAGCGACTGCGTAAATCACCAATAGCAGGCATATCGAAGGCATGTCTTAGCTTAGCTGAGCTACCGCCTGAATCGAAAGGGCTGACAAAATGAATGGAGTTATGGGTGAATTTTTTCAACTCTCGTGATAGCCCCGTTAATGCGGTACCACCACTGAAGAACAAAATTCTCGGCCCCAGCTCGGGTATCTTTTGATAGCGGCTAATTCTGAGTGGGTCGGGGATAGATGCCGTTCGACAAACGCGGATTTTGGTCATCAACTTGTCCAAGCAAATAAGTGTGTTGGCATAGTGTAACAATAGTTTCACACACTGTTCAGAGTTGTTTTGCTAGACTGCAGTGACTTTAAGATGCCCATAACTTCATGAAAAAAATACCAACAGAGATAAAAGAAAATTTGCAGTTTCTCTGTGTCGAGATTGATGCCCAGCTAGCCACACTGTCGAGTTATTACAGAAATCCTTCTGCGTCTTTGGCACGCAAAGTCCGTGATCGTGCCGGGTATGCCTATAATTTAAAAACACGTATTCATACGGCAACGGTTAACCGTATCGCCGCTGGTGTTGAGCATGATTCGGATAAATTCTGTCTGCGCTGTATTGAGTTCATTGCCACAGATATTGAGCGCATTGCTGAAATATGTCGTCATTGTATTACCCAATCAGAACAGATTCACGATGCACAAGCACTGATGAGTAAAGCCTTTATCGCTATCGTAAAAAAGGTCAGACAAGCCATTAAACTTATCCTACCTGCGGTGATTGAGAGGAAATCAAGCATTGCGCTGGATATTGAGCAAATCAATCAAGGACTTCGCAGTAGTCATCAGCGATTAATCAAACGCTATGTGTCTGCTTTAAAAAAGCAGACGCAGACCAAACAGTTAACGCAGGCCTTATTTGTCGCTTATGAAATGAAACAATTTGATGATGCTTTATTGCGTATAAGCGAAACCATTGTGTCAGCTAATGTGGGGCAGCCGATCAATTTTGAACGGTATTATTCATTTCAATCTTTGATCAGTGATGTGGAGAAAGGTGATAGTGATGTCACTATTACCCCTATCGCTGAAACTCGCTCTGGCACGGCTATTTCAGGTCTGTCTAATGGCGCTGAGAAAACGGGGTTTATGGCGGTCTATAAGGACGGTCAGAAGCAAAAGCTAAAAGAAGAAAAGCAGGGGCTGAACAGCTGGGATAGTATCTATCCAGGCTTAGCGCCTAAAATTTTGTCCTACCAAAAGCGTGGCGAATCAGCGGCGTTATTAATCGAACACCTTCCTGGGTATACCCTTGAAAAAGTGATTGTGAATGAGTCAGAAAAACTGCAAAAACAGGCGCTTAAAGCACTAAAGAAGACCTTAGAGTCGTTATGGACAGAGACCTTGCGTAAAAAAGTCAGTCCAGCTTTATTCATGCAGCAAATGGATAGTCGCTTAGCTGATGTGTATAAAATTCACCCAGAATTTGATGCCGCGAACAGTCAGATTGGCGATTACGATTGTCCATCAATGAAGTCACTCATTAAGCAAGCACGTCAGTTGGAGAAGCAATATCCACCGCCTTTCTCAGTGTATATTCATGGCGATTTTAATGTGGATAATATTATTTTTGACCCCATTGAAAACCGCATTAATTTCATCGATTTACATCGTTCTAAATACACTGATTATGTGCAGGATGTCACCATTTTCATGGTATCAAATTATCGCCTGCAGATTTTAGACTCAGAGCGAAGAAAACAAATCATGAAAATGGCTATCGAAATGTATCGGTTTGCCCGTCGATTTGCTAAACAACACCAAGACAACACCTTTGAAATCAGGCTGGCATTAGGTCTGGCCAGAGCGTTTGCCAGCTCCACCCGCTTTATTTTGGATAAAGCACTCGCTAAGCGAATGTTTTATCGAGCCCGTTACCTAATAGATCTGGTGTTGACGACCCACCCAAAACAGATTCATCGTTTTTCTGTACCTGTGAAGGAGATATTTGTTGAGTAACGATCTAAAAATAGGCGTGATAGGCATTCCTGGTAAGTGGTCCACTGAAACCTTGGCGGATGCAGTTCAGGCTAAAACGGGCTATCGTTTGGTGATCGATATGTCAGAAGTGACCCTCGATTTAACACGAATGCAGCTGATGTATCGTGGTACTAATTTATGTGAACTAGATGGTCTTATCGTTAAGAAAATATCGGCAGAATATTCACCCAGTACCTTAGATCGACTGGAAATGTTACGGGTAGCTGAGCAACAAGGGGTAAGAGTGTTCAGTCGGGTAGAATCGATGTTACGTCTGATTGATCGCCTAAGCTGCACGATAACACTCAAAAATGCTGGCATACCGATGCCAAATACCTGTATTACAGAGGATGTTGAGCAAGCCATAAATACCGTCAAACAGTATGGTGAGGCTGTTTTTAAACCCTTATTTTCTACTAAAGCCCGCGGCATGACTTTAATCAATGCCAAGCAGGCTGATTCTCAGATTCGTCAGCAAGTCAGCGCTTTTAAACAGGCCAATCCGGTGATGTATATTCAACAAAAATTGAATCTGTCAGGACAAGATCTGGGGCTCGTTTTTTTAGCAGGAAACTATCTGGGGACTTATGCCCGGGTATCACAAAGTGATGCATGGAATACCACGATTCACAGTGGCGGTCGCTATGCTGCTTTTGAACCGTCATCAGAGATTATTGAAATGGCGACTCAAGCCCAGTCATTATTCAACATGGATTTTACTACTGTGGATGTGGCGATCACCGATAACGGTCCAATTGTATTTGAGGTGTCTGCATTTGGTGGGTTCAGGGGGCAAAAGAAGGCTGTGATGTTGATGCTGCTGCCTTATATGTCGAACATGTACTAAAGACGATAGATAGCCATGACGAATGAGATACCACATGAGATTGAGTCTTTATTAAAGAACTATCACCCGTTACCAGACGCACTGGATATCGACCTTGGTTTTTGCAGCTGTCGGATACGTTCTAATTCTATTGAGCTATTGGCACGGTTATCAGCTTATTTTTCATCAATAGTCAGCAATGTATCGATACCAACCTATCAAGTCACAGCGATTGAGTGTGATACGCCTGACTTTTCTAATGCCTTTATCGACTGGAAGCGAGAACCTGGTAAAACAGGCAAAAAAGACAGCTATATCAATTTAGATAAAGCCAGGCTTATCCGTAAAGTCAGAACCGGCATGATGTTTTACCAAAGCACGGATACGGCGATTGCGATGGGGCCATGTTTAGAAAATGACAATCAAGTCATTAACTTTATTAATAACCAGTTCATGACTTGGTTACAGCAAAAAGAGGCGTTAATTTGTCATGCTGCCGCTGTCGTGAGAGAGGGCGAGGCCTTTGCGGTCGCAGGCTTTTCTGGTGGAGGCAAATCCACCTTGATGCTGGAGATGCTTGAACAAGAAGACACCACTTTTTTAAGCAATGATCGTCTGTTTATCAAACAAACATCTGTAGGAGTTGATGCTTATGGTATTCCCAAATTACCACGCATTAATCCCGGGACGATTGTGAATAATAAGCGCTTGCAACCATTATTAACTGATGAATTGAGACAGACTTTTCTGAGTTTATCTAAGGATGAACTATGGGAATTAGAGCAAAAATTTGATGTGGATATTGATGCTTTATACGGTGAAGGTCGTCTTCAGTTTGAAGCGCCATTAAAAGCCTTGTTGATTCTGAATTGGTCTCGTCATGATCAAAGTGATGTCAGCTTACATCGAGTGAATTTACGTCAACGTCGCGATTTATTACAAGCCATTTTGAAGTCACCCGGTCCTTTTTATCAAACAGTAAAGGGCGAGTTCATTTCTGACGATTATCAAGCGGATGAAGACGCCTACTTAGCCATTTTAGATAATATTGCTGTGTATGAGGCAACGGGCGGTGTCAATTTTCAGCAGCTTTCCGCTTTGTATCTGGCTGCAGGTCAAGAAAAGCAATGAGTGATGTACTACTCCTAAGACATGCGAAATCAGACTGGTCCGTCGACGTCGATGACTTTGATAGGCCTTTAAATAATCGCGGAAAACGCGCTGCTCAGCGTATGGGGGAGTGGTTAAATACGCATCAATTCATTCCTGAACAAGTCTGGGTGTCATCGGCAAAACGCACAATGGAAACGGCAGAAAAAAACCTCAAAGCAGCAGGGTTGCCCATTAGTCTTATCAAACCCATTCCAGAACTCTATGAAGCCAGTCCTGCTACCGTGCTGGATATTATTGCTAAAGCACAAAAAAATATGGGTTTAACTCTCATCATTGGTCATAACCCTGGGATGGAAATAGCCTTAGTGGAGCTAGTGGCAGACCAATTACCGGATTTTGGTGATGATAAAGTCTTACCAACAGCGACGTTGGCACATCTACATTTTGATGATAATAAAGTCTCGCTAAACGCGTTCATCCGACCTAAGAATTTACCTAAGAAATTCCCCGTCAGACGTGATGGACAAGTGCATTATTGTGACCGTCCAGCCTATTATTACCAACAGTCTGGGGTGCTGGCTTATCGTTGGCATAATGAGCAGCTGCAGGTACTTTTAATCACAAAGCAGGATAGAGAAAAGTGGGGAATACCTAAAGGCATTATTGAGCCGGGACTGTCTGCGACTGAGTCCGCCTTAAAAGAAGCTATGGAAGAAGCCGGCGTAATAGGCAATATTCATGAAGATGCATTGGGCTGCTTTCAGCACAACAAGTGGGGGAATCTGTGAGGTCAAGGTGTATCCAATGCGGGTAACGGAACTTGCTGATGATACTCAGTGGGAGTCTGAAAAACGGCGCCGCCAATGGTTCGTGGTGGACTCGGCAGCAAGAGTCATAAACAAGCCCGATCTTGTTGATATGATCCGGGCGTTGACTGTATGCATTCATAAGCAGGCTTAGTATGTCTCGTTTAATTCTCGGTTTTATACGGCACGGTGATTATGAGCAATTAGCTGACACACCGAGTGCGCACCAGCCCTTCGCATTAACGGAACAGGGTAAAACCGACGCGTGTATTGAGGCACAGAAATTATGCCGTCTTATTCTGCAAGAAGGCTGGCAATTGGTGCCGCAGATTGATTGCTCAAATATGTTGCGATCATGGCAAACCGCCGATATTTTCCGCCTGATTTTAGAGACGGCACTCGATTCCTCACTGTGCAGTCAAGCGTATGATGCATTAGCTGAGCGAAGCGTTGGTTCTGTAGCTAATCTCACGGTGAAACAGATTGAGGAGATAGTGAATACTGACCCTCGATATCCTCGATTACCAGAAGGTTGGAAGTCTGATAGTCACTTTTGTTTACCTTTTCAAGGTGCCGAGTCATTGATGACAGCTGGCTCTCGGGTAGCTAAGCATATTGAAACGCAGATGCGGGATATACCCAGAAAAGCCGAATCTCAGCTGAAATTATGTGTAGGGCATGGCGCTTCATTTAGACATGCTGCTTATCATTTAGGGGTCATCAATGCTGAAGATATTGCTCAACTCAGCATGTATCACTCTCGGCCTATTTTTCTTGAACTATTCGAGGATGGCACTTGGCAACACGTGGGTGGTGAATGGAAAAAACGTTCATCTGTTGCCGCTACCAGCATGGACTAACTATGAAAATGATGTCACAACAGCAGCATCTCAAGCATAGCCAGCGGTTTATTGAAACACTGGTGAGTAAGCACAAAACTCAGCAATCTGTTTGGCAACACTTACCTACTACTACCGAATGCTGGAATGTTTCGGAAGCACATTCAGGTCAAAAGGCTCATCAGGATGAAGCGTCTTTTGCCAAAGCAATGAAGACAGCTGAGCAATACAGCAAGTGGACATGGCCAAAGCGTCCGATCTTTTTCATTGCCGACCCTCATGCCGACGCGGAAGCATTTGTCCATTCCTTAGTGGCGAGTGGGGGTATCAAAATCACCAATCAGGCCCTGCTGGAATTTACATTGACGCGCTTAGGGCGGGAGGCCACTTTTATTATTGGCGGTGACTGTCTTGATAAAGGGCCCAGTAATTTAGCGTTACTGGATGCGCTTAAGCGACTTTTTGATACTGGCGCACGGGTAAAGCTGCTGGCCGGCAACCATGATATGCGTCTGTATATGGGCATCTACGCGATGAGCTTGCCTCGTCATCCCAGCACAGAGCACTTCTTTGTGCGGATGGGGGAAAAGGTTATCCCGTTATTGAGTGAAGTGCATCAGCGTTATTTAAAAGGCAAAAAATTACCCAAGTCGATTCCTGATGAAGCCAGTTGTAAAGAAGCCTTATTTCCACGAGCCGACTGGTTTGAGCAATTTCCTCAACACGCCAAGACATTGATGACCCACGCAGGCATTAAACGTGAGCTGCGTAAGATGCAGCGAAAATATGATCACTTTGAAGCGGCTTGTAAAAAAGCCGGTTTTAGTATGCAGGATGTCTATGCCACGGCAATGAAATGTCGCCAGTTATTTCTGCATCCCAAAGGTGACTATGCCTGGTTTTTTAAACGTATGCAGCTCAGTTATCGTCGTGGTTCTTTTCTGTTTCTGCATGCTGGCTTAGATGATGAAATCAGTAAGGTGATTGAACAAGAAGGCGTGGCAAAACTGAATAAACAGTTTCGTCAGCAAATGAAAAATGATCTGTTTCAGTTTTACTACGGCAGCTTAGCTAATACGATGCGAACAAAATACCGCGACAGTGATTTACCCCTCAGTGGAAAAGGCGTGAAGCAGATTAACCGTAAGGGTATTCATGCCCTGGTTCAGGGTCATATCAATCGTAAACATGGACAACGTTTAGTCTTGAAGCACGGGTTGCTTCACGTGGAAAGTGATGTGACGCTTGATCGTCACTCAAGGCATAAAGAAGGGCTGGAAGGCGTGGGGGCTGGCGTGACAATTATTCACCCTGATCAACAGCTTATCGGTTTGAGCATAGACTATCCATTTGCCAAGGTCTTTCATCCACATTTTTATAAAATCTAATCATGGAGTAAGTGATGATCGAGCAAAAAAAACGTTTCCGACATGAGTCCTTACAGGACAAGAAAAGTATTCAAGGGATGTTGGATGCTGTTGCCAAAGGCATTGCGAAAGGTGAACTCAGCTTCAGCGATGATGAAGGAAAAATGCTAATGCAGCCGAAAGATCTGCTGAACTTAAAATTAACCGCCAGTGAAAATGATGAACACAAACGTATCGATATACGTATTAGTTGGTATGCCGATGATGAGCCAGTCAAACGAGGTAAGCTGACCGTTAAGTAACTCCTTTGAGGGGAGCAGCGATATTGAACGGTGACTCACTACAGTGTGTGTTGCCTTTGTAAGTGATAACACAAACATCGATCTCACCGATTTTGTCTCAGCCTGTTAAAGTATTCACTATTAACCCTGCTGTCTATCGATGCATTCGTTGGTTGATGATGCTGATAATGCGATAGACCAAACCGGCTTCTGCTTTAGGAAATCTGTGTGACTAACAATGATGTATTGAGACGAATTCGTTATATCTTAGATTTGAACGATTCCATGATGATAAACGTATTTGCGCAAGCAGATATCGATGTAAGCCGTGAACAGGTCAGTCAATGGTTGAAGCGTGACGATGATCCTGACTATGAGTCGCTGAATGACAAACAGATGGCGACCTTCCTCAATGGCCTGATTAATCACTTACGCGGTAAAAAAGAAGGTGAACAACCCAAACCGGAAAAGTCGCTCAACAATAATATTATCCTCAGAAAACTCAAAATAGCCTTTAATTTACAAAGCGATGAGATTTTAGCTGTGTTGCAGCTGGAAGGTTTCAGCCTGAGTAAACATGAATTGAGTGCGTTTTTCAGAAAACCGGAGCACAAACATTATCGGGCTTGTAAAGATCAGGTATTACGAAACTTTCTGCAAGGTCTGCAGTTGAAATATCACCCAAAGAAAAATGATCTGGAAGGTTTCAGCTGGCCGTCACTGGATGATAAAGAGAAGTAAGTTTTGACGAGTTCTCAAGTGTTTGACTGCATTGTGATTGGTGCCGGTGCAGCTGGTCTGATGTGTGCTGCTACTGCCGGCCAACGTGGGCGCCAGGTACTGGTGCTGGACCATGCCAATAAAGTCGGTAAGAAAATTTTAATGTCAGGTGGTGGCCGCTGTAACTTCACCAACCTCTATATGGAGCCTGATAATTATCTGTCGGCAAATCCCCATTTTTGTAAGTCAGCATTAAGTCGCTACACCCAATATGATTTTCTGGAGTTAGTCTCTCGCTACAATCTGGCTTATCACGACAAAGGCGCAGGTGAATTATTCTGTGATGACAAAGCCCGAGATATTTTGAATATTCTGCTGGCTGAATGTGAAAAAGGCGGGGTCAATATTCAGACGGATACCGCTATCACGGCCATCGAAAAAACGGAGCAAGGTCAGTTTGTGATTGATACCGAGCGAGGTCAGTATCAATGCCATTCTCTGGTCATCGCTACCGGTGGGTTATCCATTCCTAAAATGGGGGCCACAGGCTTTGGTTATAAGGTTGCCAGGCAGTTTGGTTTACAAGTGAAAGATACCGAACCTGCCTTAGTGCCATTTACCTTAAGTGATGCCTGGCTGACTGTCGCACAGGAGTTAGCAGGTGTAGCGATGGATATTCGTGTCAGCTGTCGTCAGCAAAGTTTTAATGAAGCCTTGTTATTTACACACCGAGGGCTCAGTGGACCAGCCATTTTGCAAATCTCTAACTACTGGTATAGCTCCGATGAAATCACCATCGACTTTTTACCTGGCCATAGCGTGGCTGAGTTAATTGAACAGTGGGTGACGAGCGGAGAGAAAGCGACAATCAAAACCTTGTTGAGCCAGTATCTGCCGAAACGTTTTGTGTTGACCTGGTTAGGTCTGATGGCCGCTGATTTAGGTGATAAACTGGCTAAACAGTTAGTGAAGAAAGACATAGAACAACTGACACAGTTTTTTCACCACTGGACCATTAAACCATCAGGAACAGAAGGTTATCGGACTGCAGAAGTCACCCGAGGGGGTGTCGACACTGATGGTATTTCTTCAAAAACGTTTGAAGCCAAAACCACAGCAAATTTATATTTTATTGGTGAAGTGCTGGATGTGACGGGCTGGTTGGGTGGCTTTAATTTTCAGTGGGCATGGTCAAGTGGTTGGTGTGCAGGGCAATATGTGTAAACAACTTCAATTAACGCAGTCATTTAAAGCGATGTTATTACGCCATGAAACAAGCGGTTTCTTTTCAGAAGCTTGATAAAAATATCAATGGACAACGCCGCCTGCGAGCGTGTCATGAATGCGACTGGGTGTCTGCTTTACCGCGGCTTCGTCCCGGCGAGGTCGCACACTGTCCTCGTTGTCACCATGTTTTAGCCAGACGCCACTATCGTCCGGCCCAGCGTAGCTTGGCTATTGCTATCAGTGCCTTTATCGCCTTACTCATCGCTGTCAGTTTCCCTTTTGTCAGTTTTTCAATTAAAGGCATCGGCCACAGTATTGAAATCGAACAAACCGCATCAATGTTACTGAGTTTTGAACAACCTATTGTGGCTATTGTGGTGGCATTGACCATTATCATCTTGCCAGCCATGTATCTTGTTTCAGTGATTTGGCTACAGCTGGTCTTGTTGTTTTCAGAACCTAAAATCAAACATCGTCAAATTGCCCGGACGCTCAAACATCTCGACAGTTGGATGATGGCAGATGTCTTTATCATTGGTGCCTTGGTTAGTCTGTTTAAAATTGCAGGCATGGCCGATATTGAGCTTGGCATTGCCTTTTGGGCTTATGCGGTGTTTGCCTTCTTATTGTTGATGACTACGCGTTCTATCGATGCTGACTGGATGTGGTTTGCAATTGCGGGCGAACCACGTGCGCCGGCGCATACGAATACGGGACAAGGAGCCGCAGAACAAGGGCTGACCGGTTGTCCCACCTGTGGTTTGATTCATGCTTTGGATAAAGGCAGTGATAATCACTGTCTTCGCTGCGGGGAGCCTCTTCATGCACGCGCACCGAAAAGTCTGCAACGCACCCTGGCCTTACTGATAACTGCCACCATTTTCTATATACCAGCAAACGTTTATCCGATAATGACCACCACCAATTTTGGTCAGGAAAAGAACAGTACCATTATGGCTGGTGTGATTGACTTGATTGAACACGGTTCGTGGCCGATTGCGCTGGTCATTTTTATTGCCAGTATTCTGGTACCTATCGCTAAATTAATCGTGCTGTCCTGGCTGTGTTTAACCGTCAATAATGCACATCAATTGAGCCAGTTAGCACGTTTAAAATTGTATCGGATAACGGAGTTTATCGGTCGCTGGTCCATGGTGGATGTCTTTGTGGTGGCGATTTTGGTGGCTTTAATACATGCTGGCGATTTAATTTCAGTCACACCGGGACCGGCTGCACTCGCTTTTGCCAGTGTGGTGGTGTTGACGATGTTGGCGGCCATCACTTTTGATTCACGTCTGATATGGGATAAGCCACAGACGGAGTTACGACCTGCACAGGACAACAGCGTATGACGGATGATGTATCGAATACCGACACCACGGAAGAGTTAGATAATGCCCGTGCGACTAAAGCGTCTAGTTGGTCGCCTATATGGATTCTTCCTATCGTGGCGGTCCTAATTGGTGCCTGGTTGGTCGTGGATGATTATCTGAGTACAGGGCCACTGATTAATCTCACCATGAACGATGCCGAAGGTATCGCTGCCAATAAAACACTCATCAAAACACGTAATGTGGAAATCGGCCATGTTGAGTCGGTCACTCTGTCTGAAGATTTACAGTATGCAGTAGTCAAAGCCCGCATTAACCCTGATGCTGCTTCGACTTTGGTAGAAGACACACGTTTCTGGGTAGTAAAACCACGTATTGGCCGGGAAGGTATCAGTGGTTTGAATACCGTATTATCCGGTGCGTATATTCAACTTGAACCAGGCCAGTCGCAACAGGAACAGCGAGAATTTGAGGTGCTTGATCAACCGCCGGTGTCATTGAGCGGTAATGGTATTCATATCAAACTCGACAGTCCTCTGGGCATCTCCTTAAAACCAGGCGATCCAGTCAGTTATGAAGGACAGATTGTAGGCCGTGTTGAAAAGTCAGAGTTCAAACCCGGTAATCAGCATATGCATCATGAGTTATTTATCGAAGCACCTTATGATGTACTGGTGACCAAGAGCACACGGTTCTGGTCTTCGTCTGGTGTGAATATCAGTCTTGACTCCAAAGGCTTTAATATCAATCTGGCCTCACTGGAAACACTGTTAAGCAGTGGTGTCAGTTTTGGTGTGTTGCAGGAAGTGGAAAATGACCAGCCTGCAGCGTCGGGAGATGAGTTTGCCTTGTATTCCAATCAGACCGAAGCACAGCAGGCCAGCTATGATCGATATATTGAATATGTGTTGATGGTGAAAGATACCGTGCGAGGCCTGGCAGAAGGCGCACCTGTTGAATTCAGAGGATTACGTATTGGTACCGTAGAAAGTGTCCCGTGGGAATATAACTCACGAATGCGTAATGGCAAGGATGGATTTGCGATTCCCGTATTGATTCGCCTGGAGCCGCAGCGGCTCGGTGACTTCCATGATGGTCTGCTCGAAGAGTGGAAACAACGCGTAGATAGGCTTATAGAGCGAGGTTTAGTGGCTACCTTAAAACCTGGCAATTTACTCACCGGCGCAATGTTTGTGGATATCAATATTGATAGAACGCCGGGTATGCCTGAGATTAAAGTGGCCATGTTTAAAGATCGACAAGTGATTCCTACCAAGTCATCGCAGCTGGCACAGATGGAGATGAAAATATCCAACCTGCTCGATAAATTAAATGGACTAGAAGTACAGCCTGTATTGGACGGAGTGAATGCTAACTTGAAAACATCACAAGCCTTGTTGCAGGAAGTACAGACTTTAGCCAGCAGCATCGATCAGTTTGTGAATAATCCCCAGACGCAAACGATACCGGATAATGTCAATCAGACGCTCGCTGAGCTCAGAGAAACGTTAAAAGGCCTCTCGCCAGAAGCACCGGCGTATCAGAATTTATCTCAGAGTATAAAAAGCCTGGAAGGTCTGATTAAGGACATACAACCCTTGGTGCGTACTTTAAATGAACAACCCAACGCACTGATTTTCAATCGTACTGAGCAGGCGGATCCACAACCTCCTGCTGCTCAACCGTAGATGCAGGAGAGTGTTGTGAAACGATTTTTTATTGGACTGTTTTTTATTTTGTTGACTGCCTGTGCGGGCCAGCCAGTAACACAGTCAACTTTCTATACCTTACCTGTCATCGATACGCCTACAGATAACATCCGTTCGGATAAAACCGTTTTTATCCGACCAATCATTCTGGCTGATTTTCTCAGTAAAAATGGTGTGGTACTGCAACTGGATGACATCACGGTTCATTCTGCCCAATATCATCAATGGGCTGAGTCACTGGCTGCACAGTTGAGTCGTGGTTTACGTGATCGACTACAAGCGGCGCAGTCAGATTATCGAATCGTTAATTTGCCGTCGTTTGCTAAGCAAAGCAGCTATCAGCTTCAAGTAGAGTTTGATCAGTTTCAGGGCCGTTTTGATGGTCAAGCCGTCACCAGTGGACAATGGCAATTGCTTAATAAACAAGGTGAAACGGTCACCACTCAACGTTTCAGCCTGACGCAAGCTTTACCAGCAGAAGGCTATCCAGTTCTGATTCGTGCATTAGCCAATAATCTGGACACCTTAGCCACTGACATCGCATCGACATTACCTAGAGTTGATGATTAGGGTATAAAAACATTTCAGCATATTTGTAGTGATGGCAAAAACTGATTTCTGAGGGGTAAAGAGCAAGCCTATGTATCAAAAGAAAATCATTTTGTTTGCTGCCTTTGCCTTTTTGATCGTGAGTTTAGCTTTATCACTGACGGTCTGGTCGACCAAGTTTACGGCGTCGAATATTTCCCAGGTGAATACGGCTAACAGCTTGCTTACAGAGCATCTAAAGTTGTCTGATCATAGCTATCGTTTATTCAAGCAAATAACGGACGAAATTTTACTGGGTAAAAGTGCCAACCAGTCCATTGTCAGAAATAAACGCGCCATGATCAGAGAGACTCTATCGCGGATCAGGGCATTGGAGATCGCTCAACGTGAAGCCCTCGGGCCCGAAAAAACCAGGGGGTCAGTTGAAGACACCGACAATCTGGAAATGGCGATAAACGGCATCTTGAAATCGTTTGCTGAAGTCTTGGAAATGCGTGATGAACAGTCACGTTCACAGAAAATTAAATTCTTGCTGGAAGAGCAGATTGATAATAATTTCCGTGATGCGATTAACCTGGCTCTGCAGCGACAGTCAGGCCTGGTCGATGCATTAAATGACAATATTGAAAACCGTCATTCCTTGATTTACTGGTCAGCATTGGTGTTGTCTCTATTAGCCATTTTTCTAACCATACTAGGTAGTCTGGCGTTGATAAGAAATATCACCGAGCCTGTGAATCAATTGAAAAAAGGCGCGGAAGCACTTTCTCAAGGCGATTTGCAGTATCGGGTGCCCTTGGGCTTTGATGCAGAGTTTGATGCCATTGCTGAGTCGTTTAATGGTATGGCACACAATTTGGCTGAACAAAAACAGCTACGTGATACCCTCAATCAAAACCTTGAATATGAGGTGGCTAAACGCACCGAGGAGCTGGTTCAATTAAACCAGACCCTACAACACAATGATGTCTCCAGACGACACTTTCTCGCGGATATCAGCCACGAACTCAGAACCCCGCTTACCATTATTCGTGGCGAAGCTCAGGTGGCTTTGAGACAAAAAAATGCAGGGGATGCTGATCCTGCTTTACGTGATGCATTAAGTCAGGTACTGGAGCAGTCTTTGTTTTTGAGTCGATTGGTGGATGATCTTTTATTCATTGCCAGAACCGATACCAATAACCTGAGGCTGGAATGTGCCAAAACCAGCATCAATGACCTGGTGAATGATTGTTGTCAGGATATGCGTCATCAGGCTAAAGCAAAATCCATGGTGCTGAATTTTACGCCAACTGCTGAACCGGCTTATGCCAAGGTAGATGCTGAACGTATCAGGCAACTGCTGATTATCGTGCTCGATAATGCCATTAAATACAGTCCCGCAGAGACACACGTGCAGATTGATACGTCTATTGATGATCAGAATATTCTGATTCAGGTCGCAGACCAGGGACATGGGCTTGAACAGTCAGAATTACCATTTATCTTTGATCGTTTTTATCGCAGTCAAAAAGTCCGAAGAGAATCCTTACCAGGAACCGGGCTGGGACTGGCTGTGGCGAAGGCGATAACAGATGCGCATCAGGGAAAAATTAGGGCAGAAGTGGATGACACAGGTTTTCGCATCACCATCTCACTGCCGAGGTTAGTCTAATGCAAATTCTACTGATTGAAGATGAAAAACGAGTGGCAGACTTTATTTGTCGGGGTCTGAAGGCAGAAGGATTTTTCTGTGAGCAGGCGAATGACGCTGCAACGGGACTGAGTTTCATTAAACAGCATCAATATGATTTACTGATTATTGATCGCATGTTGCCTGATATGGATGGTTTAACTGTTTGCCAGCGTGTCAGGAAACAGAATACGGATATCCCCATACTCTTTTTGACCGCGGTGGATGATACGCAAGAAAAAGTCGCCGGGCTCAGGGCTGGGGCGGATGACTATCTGACCAAACCATTTGATTTTGATGAATTAATTGCCAGAATTGAAGCTTTAGGACGGCGTCGGTCAGCACATAAACCTGACAAAGATAGCTTGCAGTTGGGCCCATTGCTGATTAACGTTGGCGAGCGCAGTGTTTATGTAGATGGTGAGGCCGTAGACTTGACCTCATTGGAATTTGATCTATTACTTTATCTGGTGCAAACCGATGGTAAAGTCGTTTCCCGTGAACGCATAATCAATGCTGTCTGGGGGTAAATACTGATCCGTTGACGAATATTGTTGATGTTTACATCCGGCGTCTACGGAAAAAAATAGATCGCCATCCTGAACAGTCTTTTATTGAGACCAAACGCGGGGTGGGTTATCGTTTTTCAGCAAAATAATATTCATTTACTGTTCATTTAAAACTCAGAATAAATTCAGTCATGCCTGCTTAAACTGACCTTAGTTTTTCACGCTAAGGTTAATTATCATGAGAAAGTCGTTCTTGGGTTTGGCTGGTTTATCAGCGTTAAGTTTGTCGACGATTACTTTACCCGTATATGCCTACGAGGCTGGTGACTGGTTAGTTCGCGGTCGGATTATCAATGTTAATCCGAATGACAGTAGTGGTCAGTTATATATCGATGGTGTTGCTTCTGGTGAAGGTGTCAGTGTGAATGATGATACGGTGCCTGAGCTCGACATCACTTATATGATCAACAGACATTGGGGGCTGGAGCTGATTCTGGGGTATTCCGAACATACCGTAAAAGGGGTTAAAAACTGGAATAATCTGGGGGATGTGGCGGAAACGAAAGTCTTACCTCCTACCTTACTACTGCAATATCACTTTTTACCTGACTCCTCGATTAGACCCTATATTGGCGCCGGGATTAACTATACCTACTTTTTTGATGAAGAAGTGCCAGGCATTCTCGGTACACCCGGCTCTAAGGTGAAGCTTGATAGCTCTTGGGGACTCGCTGCTCAAGTCGGTATGGATGTAGCCATTAATGATGACTGGTTTATCAACGTAGACATGAAATATATTGATATTGATACTCAAGCTCACTATACGAATATATTAGGTGGGACCATTGAGAGAGCCAGGATTAATGCCGATATTGATCCCTTCGTGTTTGGTATCGGTATTGGCCGACGCTTCTAACCTTCCCCTTTCGACCTCCCTGTTAACTCGCATTTATGCGGTTTTTTTTTACGCTTTTTTTTGTGTTCAAAAATTCATTTTCTGTTCATCTGATAATCAGATCGTATTCAGCCATCTCGCCATACACTAAGCCTACACAATTCGTGGAGAGGAAAAAAATGAAAAAATTATCATTAACAACATTGATTTTAAGCAGTTCTATTGCCGGTTCGGCGATGGCCAGTGAATCACTGAGTAAAGATGCAATTCAAAAAGCGCAGGAAAACTGGGCTGAGGCGATTGTTGAAATTGGTCAGGCAAAACTGGATGGAAAAGACTATGAATCGGTCGCGAAAATGAAAGTCAGTGAGCTGTATGATTTTGACGAAGGCACGGTATTATTTAAACCGACCAAGGCCGCTGAAGATCAATTCAGAAACAGTTACGATGAGGCTATTTCCTACTTTGTCGGTGGTATCGTCTCAGAAGATAAAGGCTTTGCTTTGCAACCCTGGACGAATGTGCGATTTGAAAATGAAGATATTGCCATCAAAGACGACTATGCCGTTGCAATGGGCAATTATTATTTCACCGATACCTCAGGTAAGGAAGTAAAAGTGGAATACACCTTTGGTTATACACTTGAGGACGATGGCAGTGTGAAAATTGATCTTCACCATTCCTCTTTACCTTATCAACCATAAGGTAAGAACTACTGCGGGAGTAGTTCGGAAGCTCTGGCTCTTTGGGCCAGAGCTTTTTTATTGCTTAGTCTTTATTCACTTCACGTTTGTCGATGAACATTAAAATGATCTGCCGATCCGTATAAATATCGTTGGAACCATGCTGACGAATGCCGTCATAAAAGGCTTTGAATTTTGGATCACGCTGTTTAAATCCTTCGATATCCTGATTGAGTACTTGCGCCTGAAATGCGGTTGGCGCGGTATCAAAATGACGTGATGCACAAAATACCGCTGTGGATTGCCCTGCCTGTTCCGCTGCTACTTCATTGGCTGGATTAAAGAGACATTGTTGATAGTTCTGCTCTTCCGCATTCACCATTGTTGAAAATAACAGGCCTGCAACAGCAAGAGAAAATATGTGGGGTTTCATCATCACCTCATAGAGTCGGATTGATTAGAGATAATGACTCGTGCGCAACTTAATTTGTTCCAGACGGATGTGGGTCTCATGCTTGAACTCAAGCTCGAGATGATTAACTCGGTCCCTGTTCGAATTGAGGTAATGAATTTGAGGTCTGGTCCCATTCTGCTTTACTGTTAATAAAAATATGGGCCTCAGCTTGAATAGCTAAGCTGCTGTCTAAACAGCCTGCGGGTACCACTAATAAATGGCCATTCATTTGTGTATGGGGTAAAGCCGAGCCACAGTGCTGACAAAAGCTTTTGGTATGACGGGTGCCTGGTAAGGTGTAAGTTCGGATGTTTTCTTCGCCAGACAACCAGATAAGTTTGGCGGATTGAGAAAATAGATTGGACGCATGTGCCGAGCCCGTATCTTTTCGGCAATGACTGCAATGGCAGAGATAAAAGTGTTCGAAGTCACCTTTAATTTCAAAGCTGACTTTGCCACATAAACATGAGCCATGATGTTCCTTCATAACTTTTCCTTCGTTTTTTCTGTCACGGTTTGTTGCAACTACATGCTGATATTTCTCACTTTATCATTAGAGAGAGTTAAGTAGGTTGGGTTGAGCCCTAGCGAAACCCAACTATGAGATAGGCATTATGGGATAAGCTTGTTCAATGTAGGCTTGTCTGGGGTCATGTTTAAATTCAATCTACTGGATAATTATCTACTTCACACGCTGCCGCTGGGGCGTTCATTTAATTGGATTTCGTTCTTCATCTTAAGTTCTAGTTTTTGGAATTCCTAGTTTCGCCTTAATGGCGAGTCAGGGAAATGCTTGCCCATTTCCCTAACAACCCTAGGGCACCCCACAGTGCTGGCCTACGGCTCCACTGCGTTGCTCACTTTGTCTGGCGTCTGGTTAAAACTCGCTAACGCTCAAACACTAACCAGCCGTTACCCAGACAAACCTCCGCTACTCGTCAGCACAAACGGGGATATGAAAAGTCTCTCTTTTTCTCCCGTCTATTGCCGCCAAGAATTAGGCTTGGTTGATGGAAGAAGTGGTCGAGTGTTTGAGCGTAGCGAGTTTTCGACCACGCCATCAGCCAAGTTTAATTTTTGGATCAAAGGCAATTTCGGGTGCCCTTTTGTTTGGTTCGTTTATTTTGGGCAAACAAAATAAATGAACGCCCCAGCGGCAGCGTTTGAAGTGAAAAGTAGAATATTTTTGGAGGGCTAATTCCAACCCACCTACAGAGCTGATCTCATAAAAAATGTCATATCGTTGGGTTTCATTCTTCAACCCAACAAAGCGTTGATTGCTTTGATTCAATTCATCAACGTGGGAGCGCTATAAACGTCCCATCATTTTCTTTGGTCATTTCACGCATCAGTACACTGAAACGATCTGTGGTACCGGGTGAGATAAAGCCAATAGCGTGGATTTTGGCGAGGCGTCTGCCGGATGGCAGCTTTTTATTTTGCTGGGTAATAGCATCAATCACCGGGTCGTAACTGGAACCAGTGTAATCATCACCAAATACATAAATCGAGGTGGTAATATTGGCTTTGGCATATTTTCTTAAAGCAGTGTTTAAGCCTTCTACTGGGCTGGAATTGGAGACCGCGTTCCATCTTTTAAATAAGTCGATCACGCTTTTGCGTCTGTTGGGTGTGTCTGGCATCCATTGACCATCGTAGCCGGAAATCATGGATTGCCCCATATCATTGAGGATTTGAAAGCCTTTCACTTGTGGATGAATATTCAATACATTCACAATTTCCTGAGACACCCTACCCCAGATGTTTTTCATACTGCCTGAGGTATCAACGATAAACACCACATAATCGCTATCAACAGGAATACCGCCCACATCTTCATCACGGGTCTTATTGGGTTTTTGTGGTGTGCTTAACGAAGCTTGTTTTAAACGCTCTTCTACCAGACCCAATCCGGCGATGCTCTCAGCGGTGGCTGCTTGCTTTTTATTTAAGGCATTTAATTGCTGCTGCAAGGCCTTTGATGCGGCGGCGGCCGATTGTTTTTGTTCTGATAAGGAGGAAAGCGCGTCGAGTTTTTGCTTCATTTCCTGCTGAATCTGACTGACCGAATTTTGTAAGGTCACCAGCTGTGAGAGCATGGCACTGACATCTTCTGTGCCAGCAGTAGGAGCCACATCGACATCGGTTTTGGAGATCAAAATCAACATCACTACTGCACCAAAACCACAGGAAATAATGTCCAGAAATGACAGGCTGAAAATGTCTATGCCTTTATCGCGACGTTTCATGGCCAGTTACTAGCCGGGCTGATTAATAAACCATCCGAGCTGGACGCCCAGGCCCAGTATTCATACGCCGCTTCAGGATCCCCTTCCAGTGGCAGCAAGATCACATTCTTCTTCGCTTGGGTCAGACCACTTTCGTTGATGGTTTGTCGGAACAGCCGTTTTCTACATTCACCCGAAATGGTTTTGGCATTACTGGTTAAGGAGCTACAGCCAGAAAACGGATTCAGGCTTTTATAGTTTGAATTGCCCTTGGTGGGTAAACCATCGGTAATCACATAAATATCGGTAGGGGATAGCTTATTGACGGTGACTAGGCCTTGCTGCAGATTGGTGGCACCGGTTGGCACCACTTGATTCAAACTGCTCATAATACTGGATACGCTAGTGCTACTGGCTGACATCCAGCCTGTGCCACCCAATTGATTGGCTTGCTCACTAAATGCAATAACAGCAATCTGGCTGTTCTTCGGTGCTCGTGCTAAAAGCCAAGCGACCACGCGCTTGGTGCGTTGCCATTTGGCGGCTGAGATTTTTGTCTGGTCAGAACTGCTTTTGGTTCTGATGATGTCGAGCAATTTTTCATTGGTCATGGAGGCGCTGACATCGACTAACACAGCAATTTTTCTGCCTTCCATTTTCAGGCCGAGCAGATAATTCTCTTCATTCACCTGCTGTGTTTCGACCAGATCTTCTTTTTTGGGGACTTTTATCTCTGTAATACTTTTCTTGAGCTGATCGAGATTGGATTGGGCGGTCTGCACTTCACTGTTTTTGCTGTCGAGAGCAGCACGTTGCTGTTGCAGGCTCTGGCTTAATGCGGATAAATCAATGTTTTCTTTTTTCAGCTGGGCGCTGAGTTCATCCAGCCCTTTTTGAGCTTCATCGCGAGCTTGTTCCAGGCTGCTGATATCTTTTTTCAGGTTCTCTGTTTCAGAAGGTGAGGACTCGATATTTTGTTTCACCAGCATAAAAACCAGAATCACTGCACCCAGCCCGCACGACATAATATCCAGAAAGGCGAGGTTGAGTCCTTCAGCTTGTCGGTTTTTACGCGCCAATGAAAATCACCGAATGCGACGAAGTAAGTACTTATCACAGTAGTCCTGCGTATCGACGATCTGACTGTCTTGCAGGCGTTGCAGTTGGTGGAATAAAAACATTAAAAAGATGCTGATCAATAAGGCCACTAGCGTTGAGTTAAAAGCGATGCCCAAGCTGTCTGTCATACCTGAAATATCACCTGCCAACGCTTGATCAGCTTGTGATAAAGCCTGCCCAATCCCTCGAACAGTACCGATAAACCCAATCGATGGAATCGCCCAGATCAGATAACGGATCATGGTGTTTTCAGAGTCCTGTTTAACAGCCAAGGCTTCAAGGTTACTTTCAATGGCATCCGACAGGTTCTGCACATTATTGGTAGAGCTATAGCGCCATAGAGAAGAGCGTAATGTTCGCACCAATGGTGATTGCATGCAGTCGGCGGGAATTTCAGTGTCCAAGCGATCAATAATCGCATTCACATCCAGATTATGTTTTGCATCAGTATCTGCTTGTGAATCGGCGTCTTTAATCAGATCCACACTGAATAAATACTTAGTTTTGAGAATATTACGATAAGCACTGAGAATCAGATAACAGCCCCACAGCATCAGAATAAAACAGATTTCCTGCTCGTAGTCTTTGATGATCACTGCTATATCGCGGGGTGCGGTTTGTCCCTGACTCACAGCAAACTCAATCAGCTGTGCTGCTTCAGGTCGAACATAACCAATGTAAAACAAATGCACGACAACGATAGAAATCAGCAATGCCGCGAAACTTTTCAGCATATCTTTCATGGTTTAAATATCCACGGGAAAGGAAACAGGGGAGTTCAGGCTAATAATGGGTTTGCCGGCATAGACATTTTTCACCATGGTGATTGCCAGGACAAAGACCACAACGGATAACGCTATCAGCAGCCATTTTTTAAGTTGTGCCATATTATTGACCTCCGTAAACAAAGCGACCCAGTCGGAAACCGATATCATCTCTGGGCTGGCTTGCGCCATCGCGATATGACGCTCTTAATTCTGTGAGTGTGCCTGAGCGCCAATTAGCACCTTTAACGACATGCTCATCAACGAGTGTAGTATCCAGTGTTTGTGAATAAGTACGCCCTTGTTTGGGTACAGTAAGTGAGTAGCTGTCATGTGTCCATTCACTGACGTTACCGCCCATATCAAACAGGCCTGATAACTCTCGTTTCATCGACTTTACTGGCGCCACACCTGCATAACCATCGTTATAGCGCGGTACATAATGCGTCACCGATCCTTTTGCAGACTCATCAGCAATATTGGCGGCTTTAGGTGGTATCGTTTTGTCATTGCCCCAAACGAAGACTGTTTGAGCAGACCGGCCTGCTTTTCGGGCTAACCATTCCCACTCAGCCTCGGTCAACAAACGATAACCATCGGCTTGATCGTTAATGTGAGTAACGGAATTGCCGTTGATTTTATACACTGGCGTTAAATCTTCTGCCTGACTTAACCAGTTGGCATAACGTACTGCCTCTAGCCAGCTGACAGAGGTGGCGGGCAAGTTGGGGCCACCGCTATGGCTTTTATCAAACTGTGCATACGATTGATTGCTGACTTCGTGCACACCCGCATAAAACGGGCGGTTAATTGTGACTTTACGGATAAACTCATTGGCTCGTTGCCCGGCTTCACTGCGCTCTGCACCCATGATGATGGTGTCATTGGCTGTGAATAACTGCATTTCATCACCGGCATAGGTTTTATAGCTTCTCGGCGCTTCTTGCAGACGAGCTTGTTTCTCAGTTAGTAAATTCACCGAGACACTGCTGGTGGATTTTGCTGTAGGCGTGATGGTGCGAGTCTCAGAGCGATAGCCTGCCAAATCGAAACGAATCGTCTGTGGCAAGGCATCCAGCGTTAAGTTTAAGGGTGTTTGTCCGATGGCTTTGCCACTAATCGTGACTGACGCTTGAGGCGTCGACTCAATCACGACTTTGCCCATTTCTTTTTTCAGCTCGAAATTAAGGTCAGTGCTTTCACCTTGCTTAAGATTGACGCGTTGTGACTGTGAAAAATAGCCGGATTTTTTATACTTCAATACGGCGTCCTGATTGGCCTCGATTTTGATGACATCAGCAACAGGCGTATCAATACCATTCACTGTTAAGGTGCCACCCACAGGCGATACGCTGACATTCACTCGGGCGCGTTCTGCTTGCAGTCGATACTGTCTGCTGACCTGTTTAGCTGTTTGTGTGATATCGATAGAATCCGTGATGGTCTCAAAACCTGCTTTGTGGATTTGCAATGAATATCGTCCGCCGGGCAGTGATGTCGACATAGGCGCTTGTCCGACTTCTTCTCCATCTATGCTCACTGCTGCCCCCGCTGGCTGAGTGCTTAGCGATAACTCACCCGAGATGGGCGTCATACTCAAGGTCTTTTCAACGACATCACCCGGTTTCAGTGCGTAATTTTCACTAATAGGCTCAAAGTAAGGATGACTGGCTGTGATGCTGTAATCACCTCGTTCCAATGATGTCTCAAGGGTATTGCTGATGGCGGTGAGCTTCTTGTCGATGTACCAACTGGTTTTATTATCTTCGAGAGAGGTTTTCAAAACGACTTGGGCTGGCAGCGGCTCAAGCGTGATTTGTGTCACTTTGCCAAAGCTGGATTCTGAAATACGCTGTTTGGCCGTTTGATAACCTGGCGCTGAGGCTTCTACTTCCGCTGAATCTGACAGGCTGTATAAATGATGATCAATTATCAGGGCAAGGCCACGACTGACATTAATCTGGGCATCCTGGTTGATAGTTTCAGGCAGCACCTGAATTGGTGTAGCTCGGGAAGCGATTAACGCTGCAGCAACAAAACAGGCGACCACAATAAAACCCAAACCCAGCCACAACAGCATTCGGCGTTGTTGGCGTTTTGCAGCCTCAATTGCCTGGTTAAATTCGCTCATCTGCAATCACGATGACCTGGACATCGCTACGGTTAAGCGGAATGCTCACTTCAATCAACTTGGAGCGATACCCTTCACGCTTGCCTTCAAAGGAGTAGGTGCCGGGCTTGAGCTGAATCGTTTTGCCGGTAGTTTCACCGACTTTACCCACACCCCTCACAGAGACAAAGGTTTTTCCATCGGAAATGACATTCACGTTCACCGGAGTATTCACGGCATTGATGGTGGACTTCAACTGTTGAGCTGCTTTTGCCAGAGACGGGCTTTGAGCACTAAAAGATTCTGCTTGGATGACATTGATATCAGCCGTGGCTTTGACTGCGGGATTGTTAAGACGATAAGGATTTTGTAACAAGCTCTGAATATTTTGGTCGATTTCCACAATCCGTTTGGCCTGGTTTAAACGATCAATCAGGTCTTTATTGGCTGGGCGTTCTTTTAGGGCGGCACTTAATTCCTGTTTAGTGACTTCCCAGTTATCGGCATTTTGTGCCTTATCAGCAGCGGCAACATGTTCTTCAAAGCGAAGCTGTGATTCCAGTGTTGCCAGTGCTGCGCTGACTTCTTTATTTTCAGGACGATTGGAATAAATTTGTTGTGCTTGTTTCAGGGCTTGTCTGGCGTTTCCAGCTTGCCGTTGCTCAATCGCTTTATAGGCTTGAGATATGGCCTGGTTATACCGTGACTCGGCCAGTTGCGTACGCAGAACATTAGCCCGCTGTTTCATCTCTTCCCGATCCGGCTCGATTTTCAGTAAATCCTCAATCAGAGATAGCTCTTTACTTGGATTATTTTCATTTCTGGCAACACGAATCGCTTCATTCAGCTCTACAATCTGTGGGATCTTTTCTATTTTCTGTTCTAGCGCCTTGGCCTCTGTTGAATCAGCTTTGTGAATAAGTACATCATCTATCGCCAGACGGGCTGGTTGATAATCATAATTGTCATACGCCGCTTGTGCTTTCTGCATGGCTTGTTCAAAAGCAGCCTCACTGTCAGTCAGTGTCTTCTCGGCGGTTTGCGTTAGCGTATCGATCGCTTGCTTGGCTTTGGCATATTGACCAGCACCGAAGGTATCCACAGCAGTTTGTTCCTGGCTTTTTAAGGTCTCGGCCAGTGTCTTATCCCAGCTGTCGATATCAATTTTCTCCAGTTGCGGTTTTAAGGTATTTTCATAAAAAGAAAAGGCATCCAGATAGGCTTGGCGTAATGCGGCGATGTCTTCTTCGTTTTTAGGTTCTTCGATTTTTTGTGGTGTGGCTTGTTTGTCTGGTGTTGGCTCTTCAGCAGAAGGGTTGCTGTTAAATCGAACGTTATTGAGGCTGAATAGCACGAGCCCCGTCACGACAATGAGCGAAAGAACAATAATGATGCCAATGAGCAGGCGCTGTTGTTTCGCCTGCTTGGCTCTGCGTATTTCTTCGTTGATCATGACGAATATTAAAGCGCTTTATCGGGTGTCGATTCAAGCTCATACATGCGAGCCATGAAGGCGCGCCATTGTTGGAACTGCTGCTCCATATTACCGGTCAGTTTGGTGCTTTGGTTTTCAAACTCAATCACCTGAGGCGACATTTCCAAATCCAACGACTGGCCCAGTTCGTTTATAGCATCTTGATGAAACTTGGCCTCTCCGCGAGAGGTAATGCCACTGGTGATCAATACTGCACCGCCAACACCGCCAGCAATGGTGACCATATCTCTGCCTAAGGTATTGTTATTACGATTGCCATTGGAGCCGACGGCTACCGCTGCTGCAATCAACAACGCACCTCCAATAATCTTCATCAGACTTTCATTCTGTGCTTCCTGCTGCAGTTTTAGTTCTGTCGCGCTGGCTTTTTGCCAAGTCAGATAACTGTCATTCATTTTTTGTGAAAAAGCGGCATAGTTAGGTTGTAGATTATCCACAAATAACTGTTCTTTAACGCGAATCGCTTTCACACGTTCATAGAGTGGGTCGGACTCGCTAGGTAAACCCGTTAATTTGATAGGGGTGGAGCTGGTGTCGAGATAGTCATCAAAGGCTTTATCGTTAAAGCTGGCGCCAAAGCGTAAGTCGGCAATATGTTTTACCGTGCTTAAATCTGATGGTTTTTGTTTTAGTAAGGCTTTAACAATATCGTTTGCTGCTTGATTAAACGCGGGATCATACGGGTCTTTATCGGTATTTCTGGGGTTTTTATAAAAACCATCGCCCACTTCGTAATCGATATTGTCGTCCAGCCACTCTTTGCCGCTGGCATCAACCACTTGCATATCAAATTCTACTTCCAGACCGTTTGACTCAACAATACTGCCTAATACATATAAATCACCAGAAGCGGTTTTATCTGGCGTGACCCTGACAGCGCCGAACTTGCCAGTATCATCTAAGGCTTTTTTGAGTTTATAGGCAAAACGGTTGGCTTCTGCTCGACGCAGTTCCGGCCATACACCTTCTTCTTCATAATTGGCTGCCTTGCCAGAAAGGCCCGGCGAGAAAACAGGAATCACCACATCCATTTTCGGGCCGGTGTAGGCTGTTTTTGACATATCTTCACTAAAGCTGGAAGACGAACGCGGTCCAACATCGACACCTGAGCCGGAGGTAGTGGCACACCCCGTGAGCACATGCAGCATCACCAGCAGGTAGACAAGAAACTTGGATGGCTTTCTAAAACGATCAATGTTCAACGTTCATACCCTTATATTTTCTGTATTCATCCCAGAGCTTTTTGCGTATCTCTGGATCGGTTTCAGCTTCAGCGGCGACACGAATTTGTGCTGCGATCGCATCATCATTATCCGCGGGCGGAATATCTTCCGGAATCTTACCATTCTTAGCGATATTACCTGAGGCGGATATATCACCAGAACCTGATTCTGTAGATTCTTGTGAATTTGCTGCGGTGGCAGCCGTTGTATCGGTTGATGGGGCTTGTTCTGTGCCCTGCATAGTGTCACTGGCAACAGATTCCGTGCCACTGGCACCGCCTGCTGCGTTACCGTTTCCTGAATCGCCACCACCGTCAGTACCTGAACCAGAGCCAGATCCATTGCCACTATTGGTTGATGATGAATTAGCAGAGATGGCCATATTGCATAATTCAAAGCGATGCAGAGAATCACTCAGCGCTTGCTCCATGCGCGCCAGCTTTTCAGCCCGGGTCAGCGAGGGATCATCCAGATAATCGATACTGACATTCTCACAATCCGGACCATTATTGGCGGATTCATCTGCCTGACTCAAGCCGGTATAAGCCAGCGCACCGGATATCAGTGTGAGCAATAGAGTAAGTGAGCTAGACTTTTTTCTCATCGTTGAAAAAGGCTCCCGAGATATTCACTGATTAATGATAGCTATCTTAAAACGATAAGACAGCAAAAAGCACCGATCTTTCCTTAGTTTGCGGTATAGCTAACAACAAAGTGACATAAAACATACTTCGACTGACTTCTGCACGGCTATTTTTAGTCAATAAGATGAATCTCAACATATCTGTTCAGAACAGGCCCTATGCATTTTTCTCATCCTGATTTGAAGTCTGATGCTCTTTCACAACTTCCTTTTTAAAAAGACGATAGACCCAAATAAAGAGGAACGGTGCAAAGAAAACGACAAAGAGTGTCGTCGTAAATATGCCACCAAGCACGCTGACAGAAATAGCGTTTTGTGCGCCTGACCCTGGCCCGGATGCGAATGCTAATGGCAGTACACCGAGAATAAAAGTGAGCGAGGTCATTAAAATAGGTCTAAAACGCTGCTGTGCTGCTGAATAAGCGGCATCAAAAGCCGTTTGTCCTTCTTCGAAATTATTTTTTGCAAACTCAACAATCAAAATCGCATTTTTAGCAGCAAGGCCTATCGTAATTAACAGACCAACCTGAAAATACACATCATTCGCTTGTCCTGTGAGCCAGGTTGCGACGACAGCTCCAAAAATGCCCAGTGGTACGGTTAGCATAATAGCGACGGGAATAGCCCAGCTTTCATAAAGTGCTGCGAGGATGAAAAACACGGCTAATGCCGACACGATATAAAGAAAAAGGGTATTCGTCCCCGCCTGTTTTTCTTCATAAGACAAACCTGTCCAGGCCACATCCAGTCCTTCAGGCAGTTTTTCTGCCAGTTTTAATACTTCCTGTAATGCGTCGCCTGAACTCACACCGGGTGTTGTCGAGCCTTGTATTTCTCTTGAAGCTGCACCATTAAAGCGTGTCAATTTGGGCGAACCATAAGTCCATTCACCCGAGGCAATTTCCACCAGTTGCACCATATCGCCATTATTATTGCGAACGAACCAGTCATCGATATCTTCGGGCAGCATACGGAAGGGGATATCAGCTTGAACATAAACGCGTTTTATACGTCCATTTTCTAAAAAATCATTAACGTAAGTGCCGCCTAATGCAGAGCTTAGTGTCTGGTTGACCGTGTTTAATGGAACACCGAGTGCACGTGTTTTAATGTGATCGATCTTGAGATCGTATTGCGGACTGTCATTTAAGCCATTAAAACGGACCTGGGTTAAAAGCGGACTCTGATTGGCGAGCGCTAAAAACTGATTGGTGGCATCAACAAGCTGTTGATGATCAAGGCCGGCACGGTTAACAAGCTGAAACTCAAAACCACCGGAATTACCCAACGCACTTATGGCCGGGGGGCGATAGGAAAGATCATAGCGTCACGAACTTGTGACAAAGCCTGCGCTGCCCGGTCCTTAATGTTGAATACATTATTTTCTTCACCGCGTTCATCCCAGTTCTTCATTTTGACAAAGGCGAGCCCGACATTTTGTCCCTGACCTGAAAAGCTAAAACCGGCAGCTGTAAAAAGGCCGTCAACCGCATCACCCGCATCATCCAGATAGAAATCTTCTATTTTTTTCACCTTTTCGACGGTTTGCACCAGTGAAGAGCTGGGTGGTCCGGTTAACAAAGTAAATATACGGCCTTGATCTTCATCCGGGAGAAATGATGAGGGAATACGCATGAGCGTGATGGCGGTGATCACGATGAGAATAAGAAACACAGCCGGTAAGACAACTTTATTCTCAAGCAGACCGTCCAGCAGTGTTTTATGGCCATGGCGAAGATTCGTAAAGCCACGATTAAATAAACCAAAGAATCCCTTCTCTTTTTGGCTTTTTCTTGATTTCAAAATCTCGCCACAAAGAGAGGGGGATAAGGTCAAGGCGATAAACAGTGATATCGCCATGGCGACAGAAATCGTGATGGAAAATTGACGATAAATCACCCCGACCGAGCCCTCAAAAAACTCATCGGTAAAAATACTGCCCAGATAACCACCGTGGTGCCAACAAGCGCGCCAGAAATTTCCTTCATCGCGGCACGAGTGGCTTCTTTAGGATCGCGATCCGGATCTTGCTCTAATTTTGTCTCCACATTTTCGGTGACGACTATCGCATCATCCACCAACATGCCGATGGCAAGCACAAGAGCAAACAGGGTGAGTACATTGATTGAATAACCGAGCGTCAATATCACCCCAAATGTGCCAAGCAACACAATAGGAATAGCAATTGCCGGAATAAATGTTGCCCGGATATTTTGTAAGAAAATGAAAATGACCAGAATGACCAAACCGATGGCCATGAAGAGGGTCATCACCACATTAAAAATAGACGACTTAATAAATGTTGATACATCAATGGGGTACACCACCTCAAGGCCAGGCGGAATGATGCTCTCGAAGTCTTTAACGCGTTCTTTGACGTTCTCAATGGTCGTCAGCACATTGGCTCCGGAAGCCAGTTCAATAGCGATACCCGATGCCGGTTGTCGATTCCAACGACCAATAATATTGTAGTCTTCAGCCCCTATTTCGACCCGAGCGACATCTCCCAAAGTGACCTGCGAGCCATCTTCAAGCACTGTTAATAAAATGGACTCAAACTCGGCTGGTGTAGAAAGCAGAGACTGCACGGTAATGGTGGCATTAATCTGCTGTTCTTTTGCCTGTGGCGTGCCGCCTATCTCACCTGTCGCCAGTTGCACATTTTGTTCTTGAATAGCATTAATCACATCTGATGCAGTGATATTAAAATTATTCATACTCCGCGGGTCGAGCCAGATCCGCATGGCATGTTCGGCACCAAAGGTTTGAATTTTTCCGACACCATCAACACGACTTAGCGGTTCTTCAATATTGGATACCAAAAAGTCTGAGATATCATTCCGGTCCATTGAACCGTCTTTGGCGTAAAACCCAATAATCAACGCGTTACTATTGCCTGCTTTTTCAACAGGCACGCCCAACTGCTGAACAATCGTTGGCAAGGAAGATAAGGACTGTGAGACTTTATTTTGAGTTTGTACCTGAGCGATATCGGTGTCGGTGCCAGGCTCAAAAGTCAGTGTAATGGTGGCTCGGCCAGAGGAAGAGCTTTGCGACTGAATATAACGAAGGTTATCGATACCTGTCAGGTTTTGCTCAATCACCTGTGTCACTGTGTTTTCAAGTGTTTCAGCTGATGCGCCAGGATAGGTAGCGGATATGGACACTTTCGGCGGTGCGATGCTGGGATATTGTTCAACCGGCAATTCAAAGAGCGAAAACAAACCAAAGCCGATGATGAAAAAGGCAATTACCCAGGTGAAGATAGGGCGGTCTATAAAAAAGCGTGAGAGCATGTCTAGCGATCCTCGCTCATGTTCTGCTGACCCTCTTTCTGAGCCGCTTTGTCTGATGGAGTATGTTCATTAGTCGCTGAGGATGAGGCGTTTTCGGATGAATCAGGCGCTATATCAGGACTTATGTCACTCAACTCGGCTTCCATTTGTTGAGGCTTCACAGTGGCACCGGGCCGTAGCATCATCGTTCCTTCTACAATCAGACGATCGCCAGTTTCGAGGCCATTGAGCACAATCCAGTTGTTGCCATAAGCCGTCCCAATTTCAACCGGATGCTTGCTCGCTTTATTGTCAGCATCAATTAACCACACACTCTTTTTACCCTCAGCACCAATGATGACGCTTTTTTGTGGAATCACGATCGCTTTGGTACGCCCAAGCTCCTCAACGGAGGCCCAGACAAACATGCCTGGCAAAAGAATCGTATTTGGATTTTCGAACACAGATCGCAAACGTATAGCGCCCGTCTGCATACCGACAGAGAAATCCGTGGCATCTAGCGTGCCCTTGTGTGGATAAAGTTGTTTTGAGTTACCAATATATAGTGAGACTTCGTACTCGGCTTTGGAGGCTTTATTGAGGCGTAAGGCCGAGAGACGTTCTTGCAAATCACGTACTTCTTCTACGGATTGTGACAAATCAACGTAAACGGGATTAAGTTGACGTACCGTGGCAAGCGGCATTTCTTGTTGCGATGTCACAAGCGCGCCTTTTGTAATACTTGATGGACTAATATAGCCGCTTATTGGGGCATAAACGCGCGTGTAATCCAGGTTGATTTTTGCATTTTTCACTTCCGCTTCTGCCAGGCTGACAGCCGCTTTTGCCTGTTCATGACTGGCAAGTGCATCGTCATACTCTCGATGACTCACGGCATTGGATGGGATGAGCAACTTATAGCGGTTTACTAGCAGTTCTGCGTTTTTTTCACGTGCTTTGGCATCCTGCAAATTAGCCATGGCCATTTTATAGTCTGCTTCATAACGAGCAGGATCTATCTGATAAAGTTGCTGCCCCTCTTCTACGAATGACCCTTCTTTAAACAATCGCGACTGAATGATGCCACTGACTTGTGGCCGGATTTCAGCAACCTGATAGGACACCACGCGTCCGGGTAGCTCATCACTACGATTAACGGGGATAAGTTTAATCTCAATGAACCCGACATCTACAGCTTGCTGACTCTTCGCGCCCTGTTTTGCTGCACCTTCGTTTTTCTTGTCCTCACCTTGTCCATCACAGGCTGATAGAGACAGAGTAAGGGCAAAAAATATAATAAACAAAGGCATAATATTCACTGTTATAGCATCCTATCGGCATGGCTTATTTTGTCTTCACTTCTTTATTGAAGAGGCTATTGGTTGATAGTGGGTTTGTGTCTAAAAACGCCACTTTTCTTGAGTACACATCGACCATAGCCGTATTTTCCTAACGTTTCAAAAAAATCGCTGAGCGGTTGAATCGAGAGAACGATGATTCATCGATCACTGTGCGTCTCAAAAGATACTTTTTTAGGGGTAACCCTCATGCTTGGTCATTTTTTTGTCGCACACAAAAAGCGTTTAGCAGCACCATATTGATGCTGCTAAATCTGCTCTTTCAGTCTGCTGAATGTGTCTTAACGACTATTCTGGACTAACTCGCCAGATGGTATTACCGACATCATCGGCTACCAATAATCCGCCCATTTTATCCACGACCACACCGACCGGACGTCCTCTTGCGTCACCATCTTCATTGACGAACTCCGTCAAGATTTCTTGAGGCAGGCCATCAGGCTTACCATTTTTAAATGGCACAAAAATGACTTTATAGCCACTTAACGGTTTTCTGTTCCAGGAGCCATGTTGTCCAATAAACGCGCCATTCTGATATTTGTCAGCCAGTAAATCCGCTTCATAAAACGTCAAGCCCAATGAGGCCGTATGTGCGCCCAATGCATAATCGGGTTTGATGGCTTTTTCTACTAACTCAGGCCGTTGTGGTTGCACTCGGGTATCGACATGTTGTCCATAATAACTATAAGGCCAGCCATAGAAAGCACCCTCTTTAACTGAGGTCATATAGTCCGGCACCAGATCACTGCCAATTTCGTCACGTTCGTTGACCGTTGTCCAAAGTTCACCAGTTTGTGGCTGCCAGTCCAGTCCATTTGGATTACGTAAACCGGAGGCAAATAAGCGTTTCTCACCCGTTTGCAAATCCACTTCTAAAATGGCGGCACGGTTTTCTTCTGCTTCCATGCCGTTTTCACCAATATTACTGTTGGAACCCACGGTGGCATACAGCTTGGTGCCATCTTCATTGGCAATAATATTTTTGGTCCAGTGATGGTTAATGGGGCCACCTGGTAAATCTGTCACATGCTCTGGTTTAGCCGTGATTTGAGTTTGTCCTTCTTCATAGGGGAATCGCACAATCTCATCAGCATTGGCGACATAAAAATCATCGCCGATGAGCTCCATCCCAAAGGGTGAATGCAGATTCTCTAAAAACACATGCCGTGTTTCAGCGACGCCATCGTTATCTTCATCACGAAGTAAGGTAATGCGATCAGCACTAGGTACAGCTGCACCTGCATCTTCTAATACCATGCCTTTAATCCAGGATTTAAAGCTCCAATCTGAGCTTTCGCTCTTCGGTGCATTTGACTCAGCCACCAAAACATCGCCGTTGGGTAAGACATACAACCAGCGGGGATGATCTAAATCCACAGCAAACCGGTTCACCATCAGCCCTTCAGCAACAGTGGGTTTTTCATCAATCGGCCACCCTTCTGCGGGGGCAATATTTAATGTAGGAATAAGCGATGATTCTGGCGCGACCAGGACGGGATTTGGCCCGACATCAGCTTGTGAAGCAATTTTTGAGGTATCACCACAGCCAGTGAGACTGATGGCCATAATACTGATCGCGGCGCTGTACTTATAAAGGTGCTGCATCGTGTCCTCCTTTGAGTGAAAACGATAACTTAACTAGATTTTGGAAGAATAAATATTTGAGTCTAACAATATTGCCCTTACCCATGACTTGCTTTGGGTTAAAGGGGGTTGCTTGAAATAGGTCAATATGAACGCCATATAAAAAATGACCATGGAATTCTTTAATAATTCACATTGTCATAAAAAGCGGTTTATTCACCTTTCAAGGAGATAACATGCAAATTCAGGTAAATACCGATCGTCATATTCCAGGTGACGATACGCTCACTGATTCGATTCGTGAGGAATTACAACACGCTCTTAAACGCTTCGACGAGCACGTCACTCGTATCGAAGTCCACCTAAGCGATCAAAACAGTGAAAACCGAGGCGGAGCCGATGATATTCGCTGCCTGATTGAAGCTCGCATAGAAGGTCATCAACCTAATGTGGTCACCCATGACGCCGCCTCTGTTAAACAAGCGTTTACCGGAGCGACCGATAAAATCAAACGTGTACTCACCACCACGATTGAACGCATGAAATCACACTGATTAATTATTTTCTATCAATAAAAAAAGGCCAAACAGCGTAAGTTGTTTGGCCTTTTTGATTTTGATTCCCAAGGGCCTTTAATGAGCGAATATCTATTTATCTGCCATACAAAAGGCATTACTTCATTCAGGGCAAGTTTTACTGCAATTGGATATAAGAATTAAATCGTCAAAAAAGTGATTTAAGAGCGATCACTGATCACAAATTTATACATTCACTGTAAAAAGATAGCTGTCATTTTTACGAAAAGACCGAACGATAATATCTGGTCTATGAAACCTTAATATAACGCTCATCACAATTGAACGTTGCTTAGCGTGACAAACTATGGAATATTTAACCAAGATAAACAACTTCTTACAGCTACTAAAAAGTAGTGAGTTGTTTACAAAAAGGACTCAAACACCATTCGGAACGGATACCTTGCCATAATCATGGCCTCTACTCAGAAAGTATCCAATTCCCAATTGATCAAAAAAACCGGTCTTATAAAAAACGGCTGTCATCCAGCCACAAATTTAAGCCGTGAAAGATAATCCAATCTAAGCAACTTTACTTTGCTTACCTAAGCTACAACCAATATACATGGAGTAATAGATGTTCAAGATGATGTTCTTATTTGTGTCAGTTATTCTCAGTTTTTCTGCCTTTGCAGGAGGCACAAAACCAACTCTCTCTAGAGAAAGCATAGGAGATATTGAGGGGATCCTTAAGGATGAAAAAACATGGGCTGCTCATGAGTTCGTTGCAGAGCAGAGTTATCGCATGAAAGTCGATCACCCCCTCAGTTTAGGCGTGTTCAACGTCAAACGCCCCTTACCTATTCAATTGACTTTTCTCAAGAAGGAAGACGCGGGGACAGCAAACTGCCGAGCCTATTTTCTTGATAAGAATTTTTCAGCCAAAGAGGCTAAGTTATTTTTTGAGCAACACGCAGGCTCGAAGCTAAAGTTATTAAATGGTCAGCTAGTTAAACTCACCAGCAGTGGTGGTTCTGCCAGATGGTGCAAATTTACTGACTATAAAGTACTGGCAAGCAAAAACGAGCGAGAACAGGCAAGCCAAAGCAAAGCAACTGAGGATAATGCCTATCAATTTGAGGGCACGATAAAAGTCCTTGTGGCTCGTTTGCACCCTTCAAGCATGATTATGCGTCAGCTAAACGCGGGGGATATCACACAGAAAAGTCTATTTGAACGCTGTGACAAGACGTTGACGATATCCCCACCTCTTGCTTCACAAATGAAAGGGCCTGCGTATATGAATAAAGAAGCAACGGTTCACGTAAAAATAGAAGGTAGGAAATGTGTCGCGACAAGTGTTGTATTTGACGCTAAATAATTGATTGCTGTTGGTGAAATAGTGAGGAACATCAAACGCTCTGCTTTTTTTCAAGTAAATTTAATGAAAAATTGACACGGAATAAGGAAAGCACATGGAGTCAATCAGCATCGCATTTTCGGTTTTTCTCAGCACTATCTCGGGTGGTATGCAGTCACATGTTTCCGATGTAATGGGCTCAGATCTACAAACTCAAGTTGTAAAATATCAAGATTACAATGTCGACTATCAGTACCAATTCTGGAAAGTTAAACACGATTCGGTTTGTGCCATAACAAAGCATGAGTTGGTATCAGAATACTCCGAGTGTACGGTTGCCGCTAAATCATTTTTTATTGAAACCTGCTCACATCTTACCAATAACAAACGTGAGCACTGGAAACATAAAAAATTGGAAAATATGTATTGCTCAGCCGCTGTTAGTTACGAGCCCACGATTGCACAAATATCTATGCCTACGGCAAAACAAGCTGAACTGTTGGATGCACAACAAGCTTGTTCAATGCTGACCTTACAAGCTCGGCAATCTCAAAGTCGGCAACATATCTCTCAGAGAGATAAAGCCTGTGCAGCTTATAGGCAACTCAAAGTCTTAGCTGAATAAATTTAGCAAAATGAACTATTGAATAGCCCACATATGAAGATCACTAAACGGTATACACCATCACTGACCTTCACTGCACGAATATTTCAGGGCTAATCTCAGACAACCCCAAACTGTACAGTTTGATGTGCAGAACCTTAGTGAATAGGACTTTATATATCTGTTTGCGGTGAATAAGAGGATTAATCACCGCATAAAGTGCAGTGAATAAGCTATTTTTACACTGACCCTAAATATCATAGTTACGCGACAACTCTTTATACAAAACCCAGGTGGTGGACGGAGTACGAGTTATAGACTAACAGGTGAGATAGATTAGGAAGGTTTGCTATTGAAGAATTTACGGTCCCTTGATTCTTCTTGATTTCTTGTTTCATTTTTTTATTGTTGGGTTTGAACGATTACTGACATAAAGTTTTAGCATCTGAAATTAAAATCTTTTATTTTCAATATTTGAAATATAAATTGGTCACTCAGTTTAGTTCATCTTATGAGCTAATAAATGGAGCATAGATAAAGGGAATGTGATGAAAAAAATCTTTTTAACGATGACTGCAACTGCTTCAGTGCTTATTTTCATTGGTTCATTGTTTCTAAATACAGTTCTAGGGACGTTTGGATTGGTTACAACTTCAGCAAAAGAATTAAGCCAACTTAGGGAGTCCCAACAAATTGTTGAAAAAATGAAGGCTGTAGTGGTTTACTGATCCCGGACACCATTTTAGGAGGTACTATGACCTCCACAGAGGTGTTCAATGACAAAACAAAGAAGAAGTTTTACCCCAGAATTCAAGCTTGAAGCAGCCAGCTTGGTTGTTGATCAAAATTACAGTATCCCAGAAGCCTGCCGAGCATTGGACGTGGGTGCGTCAGCGATGCGTCGCTGGGTGAAGCAGTTGGAAGCCGAGCGTGGCGGCGTCACACCGGCATCTAAAGCGCTCACGCCCGAGCAACAACGGATTAAAGAACTTGAAGCTCGGATCAAACGGCTGGAGCAAGAGAAGTTCATATTAAAAAAGGCTACCGCTCTCTTGATGTCGGACGAACTCGGCTCTACACGCTGATAGACCAGTTAAGAGAGCATGGCACCGTGACGTTGATTTGCGCGTTGTTTGATGTGGGCCTGAGTAGCTTTTATGACCGGCAGCAACGCCTCAAACAGCCTGATATAGCACGGCTACAATTGCGGGCTAAGGTGAATGAGCTGTTCACCAAAAGTCGCAGCAGTGCGGGCAGCCGGACACTAGTCGACATGTTACGGGATGAGTCCATCAAGATTGGCCGCTTTAAAGTCACTCGCCTGATGAACGAGTTGGGATTGATATGTAAACAACCGGGACCGCATGCCTATAAGCAAGCCACCGTTGAGAGACCTGATATACCGAATGTATTGAATAGAGCGTTTGAACCAGAGAAAGTCAATCAAGTGTGGTGTGGTGACATCACCTATATCTGGACTGGCAGTCGCTGGCATTACCTTGCTGCGATATTGGACTTATATAGTCGCCGTGTTATCGGTTGGGCAACGTCGGCAAGGCCTGATGCAGACTTGGCCGTTAAAGCCTTGGACATGGCCTTTGAGTCACGAGGGAGGCCACAAAATGTTTTGTTCCATAGTGACCAGGGCAGCCAATACGGCTCACGGAAATATCGGCAGCGTTTATGGCGCTATCGAATGACGCAAAGCATGAGTCGTCGTGGTAATTGTTGGGATAACGCTCCAATGGAACGGTTATTTCGTAGCTTGAAGTCTGAATGGTTGCCAAGGCTCGGTTATAGAGGACTGAACGAAGCAATGCGTGATGTGAGTTACTACTTGATGGACTATTACAACTGGCAGCGACCACATCAATTTAATGATGGATTACCACCTGCAAAGGCGGAATATCTGTCTAATCCTGTGTCCGGAATTAGTTGACCACTACAGGCTGAACATAAAAAGAAAAAAGTAAAAACAACCAAGAGATTTCTCAAACGAACAACAAGAGGTGTTTCAGGTGCTCTAACTTCTGCTGTCCCCTTTGCTGCTCTTGTTGTTGCTGGCACGTTTACAGTTGTAGAAGCCGGTGAATATTGTGATGAACAAAAAGATTTGCAAGATGAATACAACATTCTCTACAAAACTGAAATTCAATTCGGATATCAAGAATGTCTTATCAAAGCTAAGGAAGAGTCACAACAGATACTAACTCAAGTCAAAGACTCGGCGTCTAATAGTGTCAGTTCAGTAATTGATTCAACAGCAAACTATAGTGCTGAGAAATGGGAAGAACTAAAAAATTCTACCAACAAGGCTTTAAACCCCTCTAATGAGACAACAGATAAAGTGTTTGAAACTTTTAGTTATGAATAAATTTTGCCCTATTACATAAGGCGGACTTAGTGAGTGCTGTGATGAATTTTATGTAATAGTGGAAATATAAAACATTGCTAATTATATTCGTTTATAAAGCAATCGTGTTTAAAGCATTATTTCGGCGAACTTAGCCGTTTTATAGGGAAATTGTGACAAAGATGGCTATATATAAATTTGGAAAGAATAATCAGCTTGAAGTTATTAAAGAGAAACCATTCAAGTTAGAAAAAGAGATTCAGACGCTATTTGAACTTAATTTAGACGCCGTTATGGGGCTGACGCTAGTCAGAAGCGAATTCACAATAAAGAATAAGCGGATAGATAGCCTGGCTTATGATGAACAGTCCAAAGCCTTTATCATTATTGAATATAAAAGGAGCAAAAATATCAGTGTGATTGATCAGGGATTTTCATATCTCAGCCTGATGCTCGAGAATAAAGCAGACTTCATTATTGAGTACAACGAAAAGTTAAACAAAAACCTCAAAAGAGGAGATGTAGATTGGAGTCAATCAAGAGTTGTGTTTGTTTCGCCCTCATTCACAGATAATCAAATATTGGCGACTAATTTCAAAGACATCGCCATAGAGCTATGGGAGGTCACTCGTTACACGAATGATACTGTCTCAATAAAAGAAATTAAGAAAAGTTCATCTGCAGAGAGTGTGAAACCTGTAACACGTAAAGAAGAGTATCAGCAGGTAGTTGCTGAGATAAAAGTTTATACCGAAGAAGATCATCGCGAGAAATCTAGTGAAGAAATATATGAATTGTATGAGCAATTTAGGGATTCAATTCAAAGTCTTTCATCTGGTATCGAAGTAGAGCCAAAAAAAGTCTATATAGCTTTAAAAAAGGATAAGAATGTAGCTTGTTTTGCTCTGCAGAAAGATAAGCTCAAAATCTACATTGGCGCAAAGTTTGGAACCTTAAAAGATGAAAAGGGCATAGCCAAAAACGTTTCAAATATTGGACATTTTGGAACGGGAGATTATGAAATACAGGTCGTTGATGATTCTAATATCGAATACATTCTTAGTCTTGTAAAGCAGGTTTTATAGGTGTCTGTTTATAAAAGAAAAGTTTTTATTTTAAGTAGATACTGAAAAATCTTTCCACCAACTATAAAGCCTTTTGCAGATAAGATAATAGCGATGTGTTAGATGATTTTATCCCTTAGAAACAAAACAACTAATAACGCAGTGGAATTTTGGTTTCTCATGAGTGATTTTTGAAAAGGGGCATTAAGTAATGTCAAGAACGGAAGCCCAAACTCGCACTGAACTTATCGACCAACAATTAGAAGCCGCGGGTTGGAATGTAAAAGATCCCACACATGTTGTGGAAGAGTTTGATATCACGATGGAACTTTCGGAAGGAGTTCGTGAAGCACGAACAAAATATGAAGGGCATCAGTTTAGTGACTATGTCTTGTTGGGCAAAGATGGCAAGCCATTAGCGGTTGTTGAAGCAAAAAAACCAGCAAAGATGCGGCCATCGGCCGGGAACAAGCAAAGCAATACTGTTACAACATTCAGAAACAGTTGGGAGGTGAACTCCTTTTTGTTATTACACAAATGGTCATGAAACATTCTTCTGGGATCTAGAAAACTACCCACCTCGCAAAGTCATCGGTTTTCCAAGCCGGGCAGATCTGGAACGGTTGCAATATATTCGTCGAAATAAAAAACCGTTAACCCAAGAGTTTATTAACAAAGATATTGCGGGTCGGGATTATCAAATTCGTGCAATCCGTTCTGTATTGGAAGCCATCGAGGCGAAAAAACGCGACTTCCTCTTGGTAATGGCAACCGGTACAGGTAAGACCAGAACGTGTATTGCCTTTGTCGATTCATTAATGCGTGCGGGTTATGCTGAACGTGTTTTGTTTCTGGTTGATCGAATTGCTCTGCGTGAGCAAGCTTTGGCAGCGTTTAAAGAACATTTACCAAATGAACCACGTTGGCCGAATGTGGGGGAAAAACTCATTGCGAAAGATAGGCGAATTTACGTATCGACCTATCCTTCAATGCTCAACATTATTCGTGATCCCATTACGACATTATCACCACACTTTTTTGATGTAATTGTAGTTGATGAAAGTCACCGATCTATTTACAACACATTTGGTGAAATTCTTAATTATTTCAATGCGCTTGTGTTGGGGCTAACTGCCACACCCACTGACATTATTGATCATAATACTTTCGAACTTTTCCATTGTGAGGATGGCTTACCCACCTTCGCCTATACCTATGATGAGGCGGTGAATAATGTACCGCCTTATTTATGTAATTTTCAGGTAATGAAAATTCAGACTAAATTCCAGATGGAAGGTATCAGTAAGCGCACTATTTCGCTCGAAGATCAGAAAAAATTGATACTCGAGGGTAAAGAGATTGAAGAGATCAATTTTGAAGGTACGCAGTTAGAAAAACAGGTTATCAACGAAGGTACCAATACACTGATTGTTAAAGAGTTCATGGATGAGTGTATAAAAGATTCCAACGGTGTTTTGCCAGGCAAAACAATCTTCTTTTGCTCATCAAAAGCTCATGCTCGTCGAATAGAAACTATCTTTGACAGACTCTACCCTGAATACCATGGTGAACTAGCTAAAGTTTTGGTATCAGATGATCCAAGAGTATACGGAAAGGGTGGTTTACTCGATCAATTCACTAATAATGATATGCCCCGTGTGGCGATTAGTGTCGATATGCTGGACACTGGTATAGACGTTCGTGAACTGGTTAATCTGGTTTTTGCGAAACCTGTTTATTCATACACTAAATTCTGGCAAATGATTGGTCGGGGAACACGTCTGCTTGAACCCAAAAAAATAAAGCCGTGGTGTACTAAAAAAGATATTTTCCTGATTATCGATTGCTGGGATAACTTCGACTATTTCAAACTTGAACCAAAAGGCAAAGAGCTCAAAGTACAGTTACCCCTTCCGGTTAAACTGGTTGGCTTACGTATTGATAAAATTGAAAAAGCAATTGAGTTAGGTCAACAAGATTTAGCACAACGCGAGATAGCAAAATTGCAGCAACAGATTGTAGGTTTGCCAAAAAATTCTGTTGCTATCAAAGAGGCTGCATCATCACTAGCGATAGTGAATGAACCCAATTTCTGGATTAACGTTACCCATCAAAAGCTGGAATTTTTACGGACTGAGATTAAGCCACTATTTCGTACTCTGTCAGATGCTGATTTTAAAGCCATGCGTTTTGAGCGTGATCTGCTTGAATACTCATTAGCTGATTTGTCTGGAGAGAAAGACAAAGCGGAAACATTAAAAACTGGCATTATTGAACTCATCAGCGAATTACCGCTCACAGTGCCTTTTGTAAAATTAGAAGAATCGTTAATACGAAGTGCTCAAAGCAATTATTTTTGGGCTAATCTCGATGAAGATGGACTGGATAATCTAGTGGCGAAACTAGCGCCTCTGATGAAGTTCCGTGAACCTGATAATAAAGGTAAGTCACAGGTACACCTTAACCTGACAGATAAAGTTATCAATAAAGAGATGGTTGAGTTCGGACCTCAACATGAGGCGGTAAGCGTCTCTCGCTACCGAGAAATGGTTGAAGAGCTTATCCGGGAGCTCACCAACAGTAACCCCATTTTGCAAAAGCTCCAGGCGGGTCAACCGATTGGTGATGATGAAGCAAATGACCTCGCTGATATCTTACATGCAGAACATCCACACATAACGGAAGCGCTACTACGCCAAGTTTATAAAAACAAAAAAGCGCAATTTATACAGTTTATTCGCCATATTTTGGGGTTGGAGTTATTAAAAAGTTTTCCCGAAACGGTTTCGGATGCTTTTGAACTTTTCATACAGCAACATACGAATTTAACGACACGCCAACTAGACTTTCTGGCCTTGCTGAAAGAGGTGATCATCGAACGTGAAAAAATCGAGAAAAAAGATCTCATCAATACGCCATTCACCGTTATTCATCCCCAAGGCATACGTGGTGTATTTAGCCCCACTGAGATAAATGACATTCTGCAGTTAACGGAACAACTGGCAGCGTAATAAGGAAATAAATCAAATGACGACGCAACAAATTCAACTCTACCAATCTCAGGATGGCTCGATTCAACTTGAAGTCACTCAGGATGCTGAAACGCTGTGGTTGACGCAGGCACAGATTGCCATGTTGTTTGATGTGAAACCACAAAATATCACGATGCATCTAAAAAATATTTTTGAAGAAGGTGAGTTGCAGGAAGCGGCAACTTGTAAGGATTCCTTACAAGTTCAAAAAGAAGGCACAAGACAGGTTGGTCGTAAACGAAAAATTTATAGTTTAGATGCCATCCTGTCAGTGGGTTATCGCATTAACTCCAAACGTGCGACGCAGTTTCGTATCTGGGCAACCAATACATTAAAACAACACCTGGTCGAAGGTTATACGCTTAACCAACGTCGTCTAGCTGAGCGCGGCGTAGAATTTGAACAAGCCATCAAACTACTTTCGCGTACACTGGCCAATCAACAATTAGTGAATGATGAAGGTGCGGCCATTTTATCGGTTATCAGTGACTATGCTCGCAGTTGGAGTTTGTTACAGGGCTATGATGAACAAAGTCTGGATGAACAAACGTCAACACAAACAGGCATGCAAGCACTTGTTTTTGATGATGCACTCAAAGCCATTTATCAGTTAAAGCAGGAACTCATTACCAAGGGTGAGGCCACGCAATTATTTGGTCAATTGCGGGGGGATGGTTTAGCATCTGCCATCGCCACGATTGAACAAGGTTTCGGTGACGAGCTGTTTTATCCCAATACAGCCAGTCGGGCCGCCAATTTATTGTATTTAGTGATTAAAAATCACCCCTTGGCAGATGGCAACAAACGCACTGGTTCATTTTTGTTTTTATGGTATTTGCGAATCAACCAGCACCTACTGGCAAAACCAGTTGAACAACTGATTAATGACAACACCCTGGTGGCACTGGCTTTATTGGTAGCTGAAAGTCTGCCCGAACAAAAAGAACTGATGATTCGTTTGGTTGAGCATTTTATTTTGCTGAAACATCCCGACGAAGCAGAAGTATAACGAGAGAAACATGTTACAAAATAACCCCGAACTTAAAAGCAAAATCGATCAGCTCTGGAATAAATTCTGGGCCGGTGGTATTTCAAATCCTCTCACGGCCATTGAGCAAATCACCTATTTGCTGTTCATGAAACGCTTGGATGAACTGGATCAAAAAAGCTTGCAGATGCTGAATGGTCGGGAGAAAGCTATCAATCAAAATTTGCAGATAAATGGGTGCCACCTGAGCATCGGACAACCATACCAGTTGATGCATCAGAGCATGAAAAGTTAAAAATTCAGCAGCAAGATGAAGAAAAGCACGGCATTGACCGAAAAGACTTGCGTTGGAGTGAATTCAAGCACAAACCAGCCGAAGAGATGCTTACACATGTACAGCTCAAAGTCTTTCCATTTCTAAAAGACTTAAATGGCACCGAGTCTAACTTTACGCATCATATGCGTAATGCCGTATTTATTATTCCCAAACCTTCTTTGCTGGTGGAGGCAATCAAAACCATTGATGAGATATTTCTCATTATGGAAAAAGATGCAGAAAAAGGGCAAAACTTTCAGGATATCCAAGGGGATGTCTATGAGTTTTTGCTTTCTGAAATAGCCAGCGCTGGTAAAAATGGTCAGTTCCGTACCCCTCGCCATATCATCAAGCTCATGGCTGATCTGGTGCAGCCGAAACTGGGTCATAAAATAGCGGATCCAGCTTGTGGTACCTCTGGGTTTTTATTGGGTGCCTACCAATATATTGTTACTCAATTGGCTATCAATGCAGGGACTAAAGATCTCAAGCCAGATGAAGATGGCTTTGTCCGTACTTCGGTTGCTTCAACACTGACACCAGAAGCACAGGCCATTCTCGATGCGTCTTTATTCGGTTTTGATATTGATGGCACTATGGTGCGGTTGGGCTTAATGAACCTGATGATGCACGGTATTGACGAGCCACAAATTGATTATAAAGACACCTTAAGCAAAAGCTTTGATGAAGAGGGACAGTACAACATCATCATGGCGAATCCGCCTTTTACCGGTAATATCGACAAAGGCGATATTAACGAGCGTTTTCAATCCGGTACCACCAAATCCGAATTGCTGTTTTTGGAAAATATATATCACCTGCTAATAAAAGGTGGTACCGCCGGTGTGATCATTCCACAAGGCGTGTTGTTTGGCAGTGGCAAAGCGTTTAAATATATTCGTCAGTTACTAGTTGACCGCTGCGATTTAAAAGCCGTGATCACCATACCCAGTGGGGTATTCAAGCCCTATGCGGGGGTCAGCACCGCGATTTTGATATTCACTAAAGTCTGGGATGCACAAGATAAAGTCACTAAGCCTGCTACTGAATACACCTGGTTTTATGAAATGCAGTCTGATGGTTATTCATTGGACGATAAACGTACTAAGCAGGAAGGTTTTGGTGACTTGCAGGATATCGTAGCTAAATATCATGCCCGTAACCCAGAAACGGACTGTGAAGACCGCGCCATCAACGATGAGCATAAATGCTTTATGGTGCCACGTGCTGAGATTGCAGCTGAAGATTCTTATGACCTTCAATTAGCACGATATAAAACAGATGTATTTGAAGAGGTGAAATACGAAGCGGCCAGTGTGATTTTAGATCGACTGATTCAAGCTGAAGTAGGTGAGGCTAATGAATATGATTTGGCTAATGTGAAAGGTGGAATATTAAAAAAACTGCTGGAATTAAAGGAGATGATTGGATGAGTACGGAACTCGAATCATTTAGTGATGCCATTAAATTTCGAGGAGTTGGTTCCCGTGGTTTACCAAAGTCTGAATATCTTAATGAAGGAAATTACCCCGTAATTGGACAGGGTGCTCAATATATAGAAGGGTGGACAAACAGAGATGACTTGGTAATCAATCCTTCTCCAAGTTTGGTTCTATATGGAGGGCATACCCGCCGAGCTAAATATGTAGATCAACCTTTCGTCCCAGGTCCAAACGTTAAAATTCTTGAAGCAAAAGAAAAAACACAGATTGATCACAAGTATCTTTTTTATTTTCTTTCAGGACTTAAAATTAAAAGTCGAGGTTATGCTGATCATTTTACAGAAGTGAAGCAATGTTCAATACCAATAGTGGCACTCGATGACCAAAAACGTATTGTTAGCTTACTTGACAAGGTAGATGACTTAATTGTCGAACGCAAGCAATATCTGCATCAACTTGATGAATTAGTTAAAAGCGTGTTTTTGGAGATGTTTGGTGATCCTGTTCGTAATGAGAAAGGGTGGGGTAAGAAGCCTTTTGAGAAACTTCTAAAAAATATTGAAAGTGGAAAAAGCCCTAAATGTGAAGCTCGTGAAGCCGGTGAGAACGAATGGGGGTTCTCAAACTTGGTGCGGTTACAAGTTGTACTTTTAAAGGGAACGAAAATAAGGCCTTACCGAGTCAAACACCGCTGAACGAAGAATATGAAGTCAAGGCTGGTGACCTAATTTTTAGTCGAAAAAATACCTATGAACTTGTAGCTGCTTGCGCCTATGTATTTGAGACGCGGCCTAAATTGTTAATGCCAGATTTGATTTTTAGGTTTGTGTTAAATGACAAAAATGAGGTTAATCCAATTTTCTTGTGGAAATTGCTCATATCTAACTCTCAAAGAAAAAAATTCAATCTTTAGCTGGCGGCGCTGCAGGCTCAATGCCGAACATATCAAAGGCTAATCTTAAGGGTGTTTTGTTACCAGTACCTCCGATTGAAATTCAAAACCAATTTGCCACAGTCGTTGAAAAAGTCGAAAGCATTAAATCGTACTACCAACAAAGTTTGGATGACTTGGAAACGCTGTATGCCTCACTTAGCCAAAAAGCGTTTAAAGGTGAGTTGGATTTAAGTGCTATTTCCCTTCCGGATTTTGAAGAAATTGAATCCAATATTGAAATTGATGTTGTTACTGAGAGCGATGAAGCCTTAGGTGTTTATAGTTTTGAGCAGATGGCATCAGTTGAGGGAAGGCGAAGCATATTAAAAAGTTTGTTTAAAGAATATATTGCAGATAAAACTAATATTGCAAAGACACTAGATCAGTTCTGGAGTGAAATTAAATCTAAAACCCTAGAATACTCGCTGTTCGAGTCAGAAGACTTTCCTGAAAGGCAGGTTACGGTTGATGACTATGACCATCTAAAAGAGTGGATATTCGGAGAACTCCGTAGCGGTCGGTTTGAGCAAAAATATCTGGAAGATGAAAAGCGTATTCAACTGCAGGTGGCTAAAGCGTGAAGTTAGTCCGCTTAAAAATTACTGACCCTAATGGCTTCCGAAGTTTGCAGGCAGGATTTGAGTATCGTTTTCGCACAGACTGGGCCTTACAAGATGAGTTCTCGGAGCAGCCCAAATTTGCCTATAAAGGCTTTGCCCCATTTGTCTGTGCAGGCCCGAATGGCAGTGGTAAGTCTAACTTACTGGAAGCACTAGCTGTTATTTTTTTCAACTTGAAATATTACGCGTACGCAGCAGACAATTTTTGCCAGATACGTTTATTGATGATGGGGATGTCGCCCTCAATAGTGATGAAAGCAGTAATGGGGGTGAAGATACACTTAATGCCTATGAGCTCGAATATCTGATTAAGGTATCTGATGATTTACGTTCTCAAACAAGCCCTTTATTTGCCGAGGTGTCGGTTCGAAAATCGCTTGATGGAACACCACAAATTTTCTGGAAAAACTATGCTGGATTTGATCTTGATGAGCAAGATTTAAAGAGACTAAACAATCAACAAGGTTTGGCTGGGGATAAGGAGCGCGACTTTTTGTTGCCAGCGTATGTATTGGGTTATTCATCAGGTGAAAATGAGATTCTCAGTCTGCCTTTTTTCAAAATGCGTTTTATCCAGTTTGATGAATACTGGTACAGCCTTGAGGAACAGTTACCATACTCTGGAAAACCAGAGACACGTATGACCTATATGGATAGTTCTTTTAGCCAAGCAATTTTGTTATGTAATCTGCTGTATGGTGAAGCTGAATCATTAAAGCTATTTCAGCAAGATTTGGGCTTGGGGGAGCTGCAAGAATTTCGCATTATCCTTAAGCGTTCGATAGAAATCACGGCTCAACAAGCTGAAGTATTTGGTCTAGATCATCCCGCCGTGACAGTTGATGATGAGTTTGATGTTTATACTTTGAATTTATTGGACTTATTGGAAGCGGACAAGAATTCCGCTGAACGTTTTGATCCCACTGTAAATCGATTAAAACGTTGTGCTACCAGTTATTTTCTGGATGAAACGACGGATACGTTATATCTGGATTATTGCGTTAACGATAAAACCAAAAAAGCGTTTGCTGAAAACTTTAGCTTTGGGGTAAATAAATCCCCGATCGACTTATTTCAGGCTTTTCAAGTCTTACTAACTTTAAACTTATATCCGGTGAGTGAAGAACTGAAAGCCGATCTATATCAATCTGATAGCCACTATGTCAGCGAAACCGTGCCTGTATTGGCAAGCGATGAACGCATAATGCGCTTTAAGTTTTTCAGGTTTAACAAACAAGGCATTAAGCAGCCCATCATGCTAAAAAATTTGTCGGATGGTGAACATTAACTTATTCACAGCCTTGGTTTATGTTTATTATTTAAAGACACGAATAGTCTATTTTTATTGGATGAGCCTGAAACACACTTTAACCCAGCATGGCGCTCGAACTTTATCAGTCGTTTACGAGCCTGTTTTCCGGAACAGAAAGAGCAGCATTCTACACATGAAATGTTGATTACCACGCATACGCCATTTTTGATATCAGATAGTGAAAGTAACAAGGTGCTTCTTTTCAAGAAGGATCCCAATACAAACGAAGTCAGCATTACGCATCCTGAATACAACACATTGGGTGCCTCAATTAACAAAATCACCATGGAGACATTTGATAAGCAGGAAACGATTGGTGGCTATGCAGAAACATTACTGAATCAATTTAGAGAAGAATTTAAAGCGGGTGGTGTTGATATTGATGATTTACTAAAACGGATAGATCATCGTCTCGGTGACTCAGTTGAAAAACTGTTGTTAATGAAAACTATCATGGAACAAGCCAAGGAGTAGGGGCTAGTGTTATTTCCTTATCAGTTTTTAGCTCACCCAATGGATCGAATGCAGGAATTTGTACGATTTATTTTTGACGAAGTGTGGTGTGAAGCTGTTCCGGGAATGAATTATGTTGTTGAGACACTGTTTGCTGCGGAACCCGACTTGTTAAATATGATCACAGAGTTGGATACCCAAGAAGTTTCTGGAGCAGATAATTTTCTCAAACCATTGCATGCTCTATTTGAAAAATTCAAAGGTTTAAATCAGGAACAAAAACAGCAGTTTAAAGATTGGTTTGCTCTGAATAATGATATTCAGCGACTATGCGAGCATGGCGATCAATGTCAGCCTGGAACTTATGAGGTAATAAAGCAGGCGTTTCCAGAAGAACATTTCCCTGGATTAGTTACTGAGTTAAAACGTTTTTACAAAAATTTGTATTCAGCGGATTTTTTGAAGTTAGCGTCAGTTAAATCAAAAATTGGTGTTATCGATGATCATAACCACAAATTTGTTACCTTAAATCATCGTGATGTGTGTCCATTTTGTGGATTATCAGGCATGTTAAATAGATATGAAAATAAGCGAGAGGCTTATGATCATTATTTTCCAAAAGATAAATATCCATTCAATAGCATTAACTTTTACAATCTAGTTCCTGCCTGTCATCACTGCAATAGTAGTTACAAGTTAGCGAAGGATCCTCATATAGATACCAAAGACCCTTTGAATATACCGAGAAAAGTTTTTTATCCGTTTCGTGATAATCAGAACTCAATTGAGTTGCAAGTCACAGTAAAACAAGCTGATTGGGAAAACCTCGAGCGTGATGATATTGAACTGATGTTAGGTCCCGATGTGGTTGCTGATGAGTTGAAAACATGGAATGACTTGTATGGGATTGCTGATCGTTATAAAGCTGAATGTTGCTCAACAGGTTCCGGCAAGGCATGGCTAACAGAGGTTTTTGAACGAGCAGATAAGCTAAAAATGTCTAGGCAACATTACGTTGAAACAATCGAGCTTGATAGTGACCTTGATCCATACGTTGATAAGCGTTTTCTAAAAAAGGCTTTTTTAGCAGGTTGTCGTGATGCCAAACTTTTTGATTAATGATTCTAAGTTCTATCTGAGTTTATATGTGATCCCTACCCCAACTTCGTATTCCTAAAAAGTCATTAAACAAGAGTTATTCAATATTGTCAGATCCTTTGACTCCAAATCACGACGAACAACTATAGTGTGATACCCCACCGATATCACTCAGCTCTGTTGGCATCAGCCGATAGTATTTTTCCTCAATGTCTTTTGATTGTTCGGCGTAGGGCTGTGTCATCACATCCTGTAATTCACGAAGGAGTGTGTATTCACATTCGGCAGCTTGTTTATAAGCAGCAACGAGCTGCCACTCTCGCAAAATATATTTCGGATTAATCTGTTTCATCTGGCTGGAAATTGCTTCACGTGAACGAGTAGGGTTTTTGTCACTTATGTCTAGCAGCGAGTGCCATTTATCAAGCCATGCTGACCAGTGTTGCTCAAGATCCTGAGTGTTTGAGTTTGCCGACTTAGTGCCATACTCAGAAGCATTGAGTTCACCATAAAAGCTTTTCTTCAGTGGCCCGATGTTGTCAGGCAACGCTGAGAGTTCACGAAAGAAAATGGTGTAATCGACGGTTGTGAGTGTCATCAGGCTGATGAGCTCGCTGAATAATGCCTCGTTATAATGCTCAAGCCCGAGTTTAGCTGCCCACATCTTTTCCAATTGCGTTTGTATGACGTCAGCAAAACCGTGTTGAACCTCTTCAAGCTCTGATAGGTAATGTTGATCGCCCTTAAGCAAAGGCTGTAATGCTTTACAAAACATAGCGAAGTTACGCGCTGCTGCGGCGGGTTGGTTAAAGAATGAGAAATGACGTCCGCCACCAATCCATGGCTGGTATACAGGATCAAACGCTTCACAGAAGCCAAAAGGACCGTAGTCCAGCGTAAAGCCGCCGACCGCGCAGTTATCACTGTTGAAATTACCTTGGCAATAACCGACACGTATCCAGTTAGCGATAAGCGAGGTGAGGCGTTCACGAAACGCCTTGGCAAGTGAAATGACTTTGGTTTCGATGTTCAGGCTGTTATCGATAACGTCAGCATATTCTCGATCGATCACGTGCAAGACGATCTTTTCCAGCTCATCCATGGCATTTTCATGTGCATGATTCACAACACGACGAGCAAATAGCTCAAGTTGACCCACCCGAATAAAGGAGGGGCGACGCGCGTTGAGATGGCAACGGGTTCATTGATAATAATATTCGGTTCAGCTGCCGTTGAACCCTCCGAATACCAGGGGCGTCTGACTCGCTCGGTTGTCGAGGCATACAAACTTAATGAACGTGATGTGGGCACACCGAGTGCGTGCATGTGTTCTTGAGCAAGAAATTCTCTGATGCTGGAGCGTAAAACAGCCCGACCATCCGCACCCCGGCAGTAGGGTGTTCGACCACCACCTTTTAATTGCATTTCCCAGCGTTGGCCTTTGATAACGGCTTCTAATATGGAAATGGCTCGACCATCGCCGTAGCCATTACCGGTTTGGAACGGACACTGTTGTGTGTATTCCGTACCGTAGATAGATAGGGCGTACCCAGACGCCCAACCGACTTGGCGAATAGGCTCTGGAACATAAGTGAGATCGCCGGAAAACAGTCGAATGAAGTCTTCCGAGGTCGCCAGGCTGTCTGCGAAACCCAGTTCATCGAAAAAGGTTTTACTGTGCGTCACATAAACGGGGTTTTCGATGGGTGTGGGTTTTACCGGTACATAATGCCCCGAGAAAACTTGTCTTGGAGAGTGATCTTCGCCATTTACCGTCGCGTCTGGATCACGGTTAAGAGAGTCCATGAGCGAATAGCTCGTCAGTTTTGCCAGGTCGTTGAGTGTCGAGACTTCTGAAGTCATATTCTCGGAGGAGAGTTTCATTATTGATATTCCTGATGGCTTTGGTATTGCGATAATCCCCACACAAAATGAATGGGGCACTATCCTTATTCAGCGATAATAACCATTCTTGCATTTTTGAAAGGAATTTTGAAAACAGCTTACTCAATGTTTGGGACAGATAACTTACTTGATATGCTTCAATAGAAAACAAATAGTCATTCACGATATCTTCCGAAGGGAAGACCTGATATAAATATTTAAAATTATTTACTTAATTAGGGAGCAGCATAAATGTTTTCACGGAACTGGATATCAGCAAAAATGCCTAATCCTCGGCAGATTTCTTGGATTAGCTTCATTAGCCTTTTGAGCATTATCGGGCTAAATAGTCCTGCGTATGCGGATGATGGATGGATGTTTTCACCCTATCTGCGTGTAGATCTGGGGTATTCCACCACGATTGATGATGATGTCCGCTTTCTTGACCCTAGCGAGTACGATACTTTGGATATGGATCGTGATAGCGGCGAACGCTATCAAATCGGCGTAGGCGCCAAACTAAACGACTTTATACGGGCAGATATTACGGTGTCATACCGCGATAAAATGACAGAGGTCGGGACTTATCTTGATGCGGATGGCATTCCGAACAAAGCCATTAACGAAATTGATGACGGCGCGTTTCAAACTTCGAACTGGTCGACGATCCTTAACATCTATGTCGACCCATTTCGCGCAGCCGGTTTGGATACTGGCGCATTTTCCCCTTACCTGCAGGGCGGCATTGGCTGGGCACGAAATAAAACCGAAGACATGAAGTTTACGAATGCAGGTACCCTATTCGGTGATACCCACAATGATTTTGCCTGGCAAATTGGTGCTGGTGTCCTTTACTCCATTACCGACCATTTGAAACTCGATCTGTCTTATCGTTATCTTGATATGGGCGAAGCACGCGCTTCAAACTCTTATACAGCTGGCGGCCCTACCTTCAATGTAGGAGACATAGACTTCGATTTAAAAGCCCACGAAGTATTGCTCGGTCTGCAATATCAATATTGACATTTGGTATTGGGAATAAAACTGGTTAAAAGGGATGCTATCTCGGGAAATACGTCTGTTCAGCTCATTTAAAATCAATAGAGTTGATTGTTGATTAATCAAGTTGAGTCCTATCCATGCTTTGACTTTTCCCTAACTGAATTTGCTTAAAATCCAAGAAGCGGGACGAATCAGCAAAAAGTGAATAATTTTGTAAATCCAGCTTATCAATATATAGATCGGACTAAAGATGCCGAGCAATGGCAGATAAATTAGAACAAAGCTCAGTCGATGCAGCAGATAACGAATGGTGAATGCATACCAAGTTGGGTAATTGACTCGGTGTGGTGAGGCCCAGAGTTTGAGGTATAAGAACCAGGATGTCTTGTAGGCGACCAGGCCAATCGCTAATGAAGCGATTAAAGAAAGATGAACCCATGACGGAATGAGTGGGTGTATACGATCATCCAGTTCTTTTGCACGTGCTTCATTAGGCTGAAGTAGCATGGCCGATTTTGCTAAAAAATTCAGTGGCATTGAGGCGAGCTCGAGGCTACTGCTTTGCTTTTCGACGGCTGCTTTAGTTGGTGCGCGGTGATCAAAATGCAGTGCGGTGCGTAACTTCCCAGAGGTATCAATATCAACAGGTATTGGAGCCGACGAATTTTTAGCAGCAAAGGCATTGTAAAAATCGCCGGTTGTGTATGAGTTTAAACTGCCATCATCTTTCTTTTTTTGCCAGTCCTTAGCCAATGTTTGTAAGGTCTTTTTCGGTTTGTCCGAACCCAGAATAATCAGGCTGATATCTCTATCAGCTGCGACCTTTTCCAAATCTTTCACAGCGATTTTTTCTTTGCCATGTATCAAAAAGCCATTTTCTACTTTGGCTGAAATAACAAAGGTTTGCTGACGCATTGTTTTGAGTGCGTTCAGCAACTGGTTTGTGCCGACTTTATCCAACGGTATTTTTGAACCGTAATTTTGTTTAGGTAGCGTAACCTCAGGATTATCAGCCAGTTGAATCAACCGCATATTTGACGAAGAGATGGGGCGTTGTAACTGCCACATGGCCGTTTTTAATGCGCTGATATCGCTAATGTTAATGCTGATGTGTTTATCAATGAGTTTGGTTGTTGGGCTGGTGGTGAGTGAATAGGTTTTGCCTTGTCGAGATTTAATCTTGATGGCTACGTCCGAGGGGAGTTTATTAAAGGCATCCAGTGAATAAGGGAGATGACTTTCAGACAGTAATAAGGTGGCTTGTTTGTTTGTATCTGCCGCGGTTTCAGTGAATTGATGAACGGGCACACTTTTGCCATCGGGTGTTTTTGCTAGCCATTGATTTTGACTATGGTTAAAACTAATTTCGGCAACGCCGCCTTCTGGATAATGAGCTAACTCATCAGCAAACCGAAAGGACGAGCCATGGGGGCTGTCCGGTGCATCTATGCTTTTCCCTAATTTTGACAAGCCAGAGATCAAACCTGCTTCAGCTGAAGGTTGAGCAACAGTAAGTAGGGCGGACAGGAGCAAGAAAAGCCAGCGTGTTTTAGTGAATGATGCAGTCATTGAAGGCGCGTTCCTTATGGCCAGCCAAGGTACGAACAAGCGTATAAGCAATAAGTCATTGCAACAACACTCGGTACTAGCTAAACATTCTGCTGTTACAGCACAAATAAAAAAGCCCCGAGACTTTGCAGTATCGAGGCTTTCGTATTCGTATGGTACCCAGGGCCGGAATCGAACCGGCACGCCGGATTAGGGCGAGGGATTTTAAGTCCCTTGTGTCTACCAATTTCACCACCTGGGCAACAAGCCGCACATTATAACGAAGATTTTCGATTTGTTCACTACCCTTTTTACTATTTTGTTACAGATTTAGGTAATTGGTAGTGGGCTTCGATCATTTCACGAGTCAGAATGCCGTAGATTCGTTCAATCATTGGTGCGTTCTGACGGCTGACGTAAAGCGCTTCTACATGATGTTCATTCAGGGCCCGGTGTGCTTCGAACAAACTGGTATGTAAGGAAATTTTGTGTACATCTCGACGTGTGCCGGGAATTTGCATTAAGTCGATTTCGGTATTTTCACCCATGTCTTTGACGCTGACAGCTCTGGCCAGATCACTGGCAGGCATCATTACTACCGGAATGCGATCGCGGGTAATAATGATCCATTCGGGGCTGTTTTTTAAGGTTTGCATGGCCATTTGGGCGCTGATGGTTTGATTTAACGTGACAAAGTTACGTTGCATGGCCGCGCCCACACTGATCTTACGTAATGCTTGTGAGATAGGGTCATTTTGAAAGTCGAGGCCACGATAGCGAAGAATGCTGACAAATAAGGCATCAAGCTTGAAGTAATCGTGAATAATCAAACTGGAGAAAACGATAGCGAGCATCCCCGGCAGGATGATTTCCGGATTACCGGTTAATTCCAACATCGCCATTAAAGCCGCAAGTGGAGCTTTGAGTGTGGCAGACATCATCGCACACATACCGATAACGGCATAAAAGGTCATAGAAGAGGCATATTCCGGTAAGACTAAATTACCGATATAACCCAGAATCGCACCGGCACAGGCACCGACGACCATGGTGGGGCCGACCATTCCCGCGGGGATACCAAAACCCACGCAAGCAGAGGACAGCACTAGTTTCAGTACAAGGATGATGACCAGGCTGCCAATCGCGATTTCATTAGCGGAGATACTGCCAATAATGCCGTAGCCCATGCCCATCACTTCAGGCACGGCCATGCCAAACACACCCATTAAAATACCGGCATAGGTTGGACGTAACCAAGCAGGATGTTTACTAAAGGTGCCGGAAAACAATTGCAGGCTTTTTAGAGATAAGGTGGCTAAAAAACCAATGATGATGCCGAGAAAAATGATGTAGGGCAGCTCCCATAAGGATTGCATTTCGGAGGCGAGGTTAACGAAAACCGTATCATCTCCAAAGGTGAGCCGACAGACCACTGCACCGGTTACCGCTGCCAGAATGACTGGAATAAAACTGGCAATGTGGTATTCCATCATGATGACTTCCATCGCGAAGATCACACCAGCGATGGGCGTATTAAAGGAGGCTGCTATGGCGGCGGCAGAGCCAGAAGCAACCAGAATACGCACACTGTTGTTTGGGAGCTCTAACCCGCTTGCAAGCAAACTGCCGCTGGCAGCACCCAGATGCACACCTGGTCCTTCACGACCGACAGAGTGGCCGGTGATGATGGCGATACTGGTACCTATAAATTGCCGGACGGCATTTTGCCACGGAAGCCGGCCTTCATAGGAGGAGAGCCGCTCGATAACATGCAAAATACCAGTGTTACGTTGCTCTGCATCCAGTCCGCGAAATAACAGCCCAATTAGCAGGCTGCCGATAATGGGGAGTGCCAGTAACCAGTACCAGGGTAATGAGTCGTAACTTTCCACTTCGCCAGAGGGGAACAGGGCCATTTGACCAAAATCAATGGTCAGGCGCAGCAGAATAATGGCGAGACTCGACAGTAATCCGGTAATGACAGCAAGCACATACAGCTTGACGCCCAATCGACCAAAGATGAAGTACTGTCGGAGTTTTTCCAGCATGTGCCCTATATAACTTTGGAAAATCGCTGCCTTGCTTGTTGACTGTATTTATCAAACACCATGCAGATATTACGAATTAACAAGCGGCCGGCGGGTAAGACTTCTATAGAGTCCCATTTATACTGCAACAGGCCGTCTTGGGCAAATTGTTCTAGGTCTTCAATGGCGTCAGCAAAATACTCGTTGAAGTTGAGGTTGTAAGCTTTTTCGATAGCGGGAATATCCAGAGCAAAATCACAGATAAGACGAGTGATGATGTCGCGACGACATTTATCATCGTCATCCAGCTCAACACCACGTAATACCGGCAATTTGCCCGCCTTAATCGCTTCATCATATTCCGGCAGCGTTTTCACATTTTGCACATAGGCATCACCAACTTTGCCAATGGACGTGACGCCGAAGCCAATCAGATCACACTCAGCACGAGTCGAGTAACCCTGGAAGTTGCGATACAGCTGTTTGTTTTGTTGAGCTAGGGTGAGCTCATCGTCTGGTTTGGCAAAGTGATCCATGCCTATATATACATAACCTGCCGCGGTCAGTTTATCGATGGTGCGGTGCAGAATCTGTAATTTCACCTGTGGTAGTGGAATGTCAGCCGTAGCAATTTGCCGTTGTGTTTTAAATAGATCAGGCATGTGAGCGTAGTTGAACACGGACAAACGATCAGGACTGGCAGCAATCACTTTATCTAACGTTTCGCTGAAGCTTTCTACAGTTTGATGGGGCAGGCCATAGATCAGATCCAGGCTGATACTGCGGAAACCTTCTCGACGGGCAGCGTCTAAAATTGAGAATGTTTGTTCTTCGGTTTGAATACGGTTAACGGCTTTCTGCACCTTAGGGTTGAAGTCCTGCAAACCGAGGCTGATGCGGTTAAAGCCAAGCTCTCTTAATAGTTTTATGGTGGCGTCATCAGCTTCACGTGGATCGATTTCAATCGAAAACTCACCTTTGTCATCATCCGCTAAGGTGAAGTGTTTACGTGTCTGCGCCATCAATTCACGCATTTGCTGATGCGTTAAAAATGTTGGCGTGCCACCGCCCCAGTGCAGTTGTTCAACTACTCGGTTTGAGTCGAACAATTCAGCCTGCATACGTATTTCTTCATACAGGTTTTCTAAGTAAGGCTGAGCATGCTGGCGGTTTTTGGTGATGATTTTATTGCAGGCGCAATAGAAACAAACGGTATCGCAGAACGGCACATGGAAATATAGCGAAAGCGGGCCGCCACGCTGATTAGATAAAGCAATATGTTGAGCGTATGTGTCGACCGTAAAACCATGATGAAATTCGACAGCAGTCGGGTAGGAGGTATAACGCGGGCCGGCTTTGTCGTAACGGCGGATTAATCCTTCATTAAATTCAATCGCATCAGTCATGGTTTTATTCCTAAATAATGTGCGCAAAGTATAACCAGCGAGGATTTAAGCTGTTTTATTATCCGAACAGATCTTGACCTGGATCAAAGCTAGCACTGGCTGCTGACGGATTGCTTGAGAAAAAGAATCGCTTTGCCTTTATAAATCATCCATTTTGGTGGTTTGGAAAAGCCGTTATCTACGGTATTATTAGCCTCTTTTTTAGCATCTCCGGCAATCATCTATGAAAGTATTAGTCATCGGTAGCGGTGGGCGCGAACATGCTCTCGCCTGGAAACTGAATCAATCTCCAAAGTGTTCTCAGGTTTTTGTGGCACCGGGTAATCCCGGCACCGCCAGTGAAAGCAATATCAGCAATGTGGATATCAAAGTCGAAGATATCGCCGGGCTGGTGAAGTTTGCTCAGGACAACGCGATTGATTTAACCGTGGTGGGGCCGGAAGTGCCATTAACCATGGGTGTGGTTGATGCCTTTGAAGCTGCCGGTTTACGTTGTTTTGGTCCATCAAAAGCAGCGGCAGAATTAGAAGCCTCAAAAAGCTTCACTAAAGATTTCCTCGCTCGTCACCAGATTCCAACCGCGGCATATCAAGTATTTACGCAAGTGGATGAAGCCAAAGCTTATATTCAAGAGCAGGGCGCACCCATTGTTGTTAAAGCCGATGGTTTAGCAGCAGGCAAAGGCGTGATTGTGGCGATGACCGAAGCCGAAGCGATTTCAGCGGTTGAAGATATGCTGTCTGGCAATGCCTTTGGTGACGCCGGTAGCCGTGTGGTTATTGAAGAATTTATGACAGGCGAAGAAGCCAGTTTCATCGTGATGGTGGATGGCGAACACATTCTGCCATTGGCAACATCACAAGATCACAAAGCTCGCGACAATGGCGATAAAGGACCTAACACGGGTGGGATGGGCGCTTATTCTCCTGCACCTGTGGTCACTGATGAGGTCTTTGCACGCATTATGGCGGAAGTGATTGAGCCAACTGTGAAAGGCATGGCGGCTGATGGTCGCCCTTATACTGGCTTTTTATATGCGGGGCTGATGATTGATCAAGCAGGCGCGCCACGCGTAGTTGAATATAACTGCCGTTTTGGTGATCCAGAAACTCAGCCGATTTTGATGCGTTTACAGTCGGACCTAGTCACATTATGTGAAGCGGCATTAGACAAGCGTTTAAACGAAGTCGAAGCTGAGTGGGATTCGCGTGCGGCCATTGGTGTGGTAATGGCGGCTGGCGGCTATCCAGATAGTTACCGTAAAGGTGATGTGATTACGGGTATTGCAGACGCCGAACAAAATGGCAGTAAAGTCTTCCATGCAGGTACAGCGAGTCAGGGTGATAATGTCGTCACGGCTGGCGGTCGCGTGTTATGTGTCACGGCACTGGGCAATACTGTGGCTGAAGCGCAAAAATCAGCGTATGACGCATTGAGTCATATTAAGTGGGATGATGCGTATTTCCGTACTGATATCGCTTATCGCGCTGTGGCACGTGAGCAAGGCTAAACTGACGGTTTGAGAATGTAAAAAAGGGGTTACTGGTTAACCCCTTTTTATTGAGTGAAATCAGGGTATGCAATCAATGTGGTCTGACTAGAGGCGAGAACATGACAAATACTTGGCGATTACGAGAAGCGGTAAAAACACTGAATGCAGGTGGCGTTATCGGCTACCCGACAGAGGCTGTGTTTGGTGTGGGGTGCGACCCTTGGGATGAAGAAGCCTTATTACGGTTGTTAGAGCTGAAACAGCGCCCCTGGCATAAAGGTCTTATTCTGATTGCTTCTGATTTTAATCAGTTACAAGATTTTATTCAGCCCGTTGAAGCTTCAGTGTTAGCTGAGTTGAATAAAACCTGGCCCGGTCCGGTCACCTGGTTATTGCCTGTTCGTGAAGAAGTGTCGATGTTACTGACAGGATTGCATGACACCATTGCCGTGCGTGTCACAGCGCATCCACAAACGCGCGCTTTATGTGAGGCTTTTGGTGGGGCGATAGTCTCGACCAGTGCCAATATAAACGGATTACGACCAGCGATGAATGTGCATCAGGTGCGTTGGCAGATACCTGAGTTGGATTATGTTTTACCCGGCAGCTTGGGTGGCGCCAAAAAACCAAGCCAAATCAGAGACGCACGAACAGGAGAAATTTTACGATGAGTACACCCGATATTAATGCCGTTCGTGAGTATCTACTTCGTCTACAAGAAAGTATATGCAAAGAACTTGAATTAATAGATGGTGAAGCCACGTTTGAAATTGATGACTGGAAACGTGAAACGGGCGGTGGTGGTCGCACACGAGTTTTAAGCAATGGTACGGTGTTTGAGCAGGGTGGCGTCAATTTTTCTGAAGTCAGTGGTGATAATTTACCGGCTTCAGCCACGGCCAGCCGTCCAGAGTTAGCGGGTCGAAGCTTTCGAGCAATGGGCGTGTCGCTGGTGATTCACCCACATAATCCTTATGTGTCGACATCACATGCGAATGTCCGCTTTTTTATCGCAGAAAAAGAAGGCGAAGAGCCTATTTGGTGGTTTGGTGGTGGCTATGATTTAACACCTTATTACGGCAATGAAGAGGATGTGATTCACTGGCATACCACGGCTAAAGCCGCGTGTGATCCATTTGGTGATGATGTTTATGCACGCTTTAAATCATGGTGTGATGAGTATTTTTACCTGAAACATCGTGATGAGTGCCGTGGCGTCGGTGGTTTGTTTTTTGATGATTTGAATGAGTGGGGCTTTGATCGCTGCTTTGCATTTATACAATCGGTTGGTGACAGCTATATCAAAGCTTACGCACCCATTGTGCAAAAACGAAAAGACACAGAATTTGGTGAGCGCGAACGCGATTTTCAACTTTATCGTCGTGGTCGTTATGTCGAGTTTAATCTGGTGTATGACCGCGGTACATTATTTGGATTGCAGTCGGGTGGCCGTACTGAATCGATTTTGATGTCGCTACCACCACTGGTGAAGTGGCGTTATCACTGGATTCCGGAAGCCGGATCAGCAGAAGCCCGTTTATACACGGACTTTCTGCCGCCGCGCGATTGGATTTAAGACTCGCCGGATAAGGCCGCGAGCTGATCCGCCTGATATTCGTTGATCAGTGGTTCAATGACTTGTTCCAGTTCACCTTCCATGATTTCAACCAGTTTGTATAAGGTTAAGTTGATGCGGTGATCAGTCACACGTCCCTGAGGATAATTATAAGTACGAATCCGTTCACTTCGGTCACCTGAACCCACCAGTGATTTACGTGTTTGTGCTTCTTCAGCCGCTTGTTTTTCTACCTGCGCAGCCATGATGCGTGCTTGTAAAACAGACATCGCTTTAGCCCGGTTTTTATGCTGTGAACGCTCTTCCTGACATTCGACGACGATACCGGTTGGAATGTGCGTGATACGTACCGCAGAGTCCGTGGTGTTAACGTGCTGACCACCGGCACCCTGAGAGCGGTAAGTATCGACTTTTAAATCCGCTGGATTGATATCGACTTCATCAATCTCATCGGCTTCTGGGAGAATAGCGACAGTACAAGCCGAGGTGTGAATACGGCCTTGTGATTCGGTTTCCGGAACCCGTTGCACACGGTGAGCACCTGATTCGAACTTCAGACGTGAATACGCGCCTTCACCGACAATGCGACAGATGACTTCCTTATAGCCGCCGTGCTCGCCTTCTTGAGCATTAATGACTTCAACTTTCCAGCGACGAGATTCAGCATATTTTGTGTACATGCGGAATAAATCGCCAGAGAAAATGGCTGCTTCATCACCACCCGTTCCGGCACGAATTTCCAGATAGATGTTGCGTTGATCATTTGGATCTTTAGGCAGTAATAACTTTTGCAGAGTGAGTTCGAGTTCTTCGAGCTTCTCTTCTGCCGTATTGATTTCGTCTTTTGCCATTTCGCGCATTTCAGCATCGTCTTCATCCAGCATCAGCTTGGCATCTTCCAATGCGTCGATTGTGCGGCGATAAGCATTAAAGTTGCTGACAACAGGCTCTAATTGCGCATATTCCTGTGACAGTGACCGGAATTTATTTTGATCGGCCATGGTGTCAGGATCAGCGAGCAGACCACTAATTTCTTCATGACGATCAACGAGGGATTCTAGTTTATGTTTGATCGAATCTTTCACTTGGGATCCTTGATATTAAACAGACGCCGCGCTGCATTGAGTAACTGTCCTTCTTCATCAAATCCGGAATGACGGAGTTGGCGACTCGGTTCATGCAGTAAGCGATTGGTCAGTGTACGAGCGAGTTCAGTCATGGCCTGTTCAGCAGGCATGCCTTGCTCAAGTTGTTTTATTGCTCTTTCTAGTGAATGCTTACTTATCTCTTCAGCATTGTCACGTATGGCTCTAATTACAGGGACGGCATCTTGTGTTCTTAGCCATGCCTGAAAATGATCCACTTGTGTGTCGATAATTTCTTCCGCCTGTAAGGCTGCATCACGACGAGACTGTAAATTCTCTTCAATGATTTCTTTTAAATCATCCACACAATAAAGATAGATATCATCTAATAATCCCACTTCCGCTTCAATATCCCGTGGTACGGCGATATCGACCATGAAGATGGGTTTACGTTTACGGACTTTTAAGGCCCTTTCTACAGCCCCTTTACCCAGAATAGGTAGCTGGCTGGCCGTGGAGCTCACCACAATATCCGCTTCAGCCAGATGTGCAGGAAGTTCACTCAGACTAATCGCATATCCATCCACCTGTGTGGCGAGATTGTGCGCGCGTTCAATCGTACGGTTTGCAATGATGATGCGTTTGATACCGTTATCGTAAAGATGACGCGCGACCAGCTCGATGGTCTCACCTGCACCTATTAATAAAGCAGTGGAGTCAGCCAGTTCACTGAAAATTTGTTTGGCCAGACTGACTGCCGCAAAGGCAACCGAGACCGGGCTGTTACCTATAGCGGTATCGGTTCGGACTTGTTTAGCGACAGCAAACGCGTGTTGGAATAAACGACCTAATGATTTGCCCAGAGTGTTGGCATTGAGTGATTGGCTGTAAGCATCTTTTAATTGACCAAGTATTTGTGGTTCGCCCAGCACCATGGAATCTAATCCACAGGCGACTCGCATCAGGTGTCTAATCGCATCGGCTTGTTGGTAATGATAAAGGTATGGGGTGATGGCACCCTCTTCCTGTTGATGATAGTCATGCAACCAAGCGAGGATCTGGTTGTCAGACTCTCCATCGATACAACAATAGATTTCAGTACGATTGCAGGTCGACAGAATAACGACTTCAAGTATGGAATCATCTTCATGTAAATTGGATAAAGCTGCTGGAAGCATGCTCGCATCAAACGCAAAAAGCTCACGGATATGAACCGGAGCAGTATTGTGGTTGATGCCATAGGTGACAAGATGCATATTAAGAAAAAGTCGTTATTAAATGCTGTTAAACTTTACAGCCATTATTACAATCGTCTGTTATTTAGTGAAAACAATTCGCCATTCTATCAAAATCAAACGTTCAGGTCGTTTTAATATGGATTCAACGAAATCATTCATGATGAATGTAGGGCAACGTACTAAATATTTTGCTCTGATCGGACTTACCTCTCTTATGACTGCCTGTGCTGCAACCCCCGCACAGCAAACTCAAGCCACAGTTGATGAGACGCAAAAAGTTGTTAAGGCTGCTCCCGAAGTAAAAGAGAAGAAAAAGCCGGAAGTGACTATGCCAATGTCACCTGAACTGATGTACTACATCCTTACTGCGGAAGTGGCGGGACAGCGTGGTGAAGTGGGTGCGGCGGTTGAGCTTTATGAACGTGCTGCGGATATGGTCAAGTCACCAAAACTGGCGAGCAGAAGTGCACAAGTCGCCACCTTATCCAGAAACGAAGAAAGAATTAGTCATGCATTAGATCGCTGGTTGGAAGTCGATCCTAACAATGCTGATGTTTATATGATGCGCGCGCCATTTCTGATGATGCAGAAAGATTATGACGGCGCAGTTCAGGCCATCAATAAAGCACTGTCACTCGCGCCGGAAAATCAAAAAGTGTATCTAGTCAGAGCGACAGAGAGCTTGGCGGAAGTAGCGCCACCTGAAGAAGCGCTTGCCTCGCTGCAGAAGTTAGACCTTTATCAACAAGGCCATCCAGATGCGCATTACGCCTATGCACGTTTAGCTTTTTTCTATCAGCAGTATCCGATTACATTGGCTGAAATTGATCCTTTGTTAAAAACTGACCCTGATAATGAAAGTTATCTTGTACTGAAAGCCGACACCTTACAGCGTTTAGGACAAACCAAAGACGGTATCAAACTGCTGGCTAAACCTGCAGCAAAAGAAGATGCCAGTGATGAACTACGTTTTACCTATGGCAAATTATTAGGTGATGACGGTCAACTGGATAAAGCACGCACTATCTTCGAATCGATTCAGGCAGATAATCCTGAAAACCGTGATGTGTTGTTTGCGCTTGGATTGCTCGCGCTGGAAGAGAAAGATGGCGAAAAAGCAAAGTCATATTTCAGTGATTTACTGCAACTCGGCGACCCGACGAATCAAGCCGCTTATTTCATGGGCATTGCTGAAGAGTTAAATGCCAATGTGGATGCTGCGCTGGTCTGGTTTGCCTCTGTACCTGTGCAAAGTAGCCGTTTTGATTTGGCGCAGACACATTACATCAACCTATTATTAGGGCGGGATGATATTGAAAAAGCACGTGAGCATCTGGCCCAGTTGAGAAAACAGTTACCGAATAAAGCACTGCAATACTATTTATTCGAAGCCAGCTTATTGCGCGATCATGATATGAAGCAGGAGGCTTTTGACTTATTAACAAAAGCCATCAAGCACTACCCGAAAAATGAAGACGCTTTATATAGTCGGGCCATGATTGCTGAGTCGCTGGATAAGTTAGATGTGTTGGAAGCTGATCTAAAACAAATTCTGGCCAATGATCCCAATAATTCTCAAGCATTAAACGCGTTGGGTTATACCTTAACCGATCGTACGGATCGTCATCAGGAAGCATTAAAGTTGATTCAACGTGCTTTAGAACTGAAACCAGGTGATCCTTTTTACTTGGATAGCTTGGGCTGGGTTTATTACCGACTAGGTGACTTAGCGAAAGCAGAAAAATATCTGCGAGAAGCCACTGAAGCTAATCCTGACCCTGAGTTTATTGCGCATCTAGGTGAAGTGCTGTGGCAACGTGGTAAAAAAAGAGAAGCCAAAGACATCTGGGATAAAGGTTTATTGCAGGATCCTGACAATAAACTTCTGATTGAAACGATGCGCAGGTTTGGCCAATGAGATTAGTTTGGTTAGCCGGACTGAGTCTATTACTCACTGCCTGCGCGCCATTATGGCAACCTAAAACGACAGAGTCGCCAGAGCAACGATGGCAAATGCAGCAGACAGAAATAGCCTCACTGAAAGACTGGCGTTTTAGAGGCCGTACTGCCATCACACAGGGGCGTGAAGGCTGGAATGCAGGCATTAGCTGGCAACAACAAGGTGAAGATTTCGATATCAAACTTTCCGGTCCTTTCTCTCAAGGCGGGGCGGAGTTAGTTGGGGATGACGAACAAGTCACATTGACGCTGGATGATGGTGAGCAATATTCCGCACAAACGCCCGAGCAGTTATTAGCCAAAACCTTAGGCTGGCTGTTACCTGTCAGTGCATTACGGGACTGGGTGAGAGGTGTGCCATATCAAGAGGTGGCGGTTGATGAGTATGAGCTGGATGAAAACGGACGCTTAAAAACCTTACAGCAAGCCGGTTGGCAGATTGAATATCTGCGTTATGTACCTTTTGATGGCATGGTTGTGCCGGCCAAAATTTTTATCAAACACCCGGATTTGAATATTAGATTAATCATTGCTGATTGGAGTCGACCTGAGTGAAAGCATGGCCAGCGCCGGCAAAATTAAACTTATTTTTGCACATCACCGGACGAAGAGAGGACGGTTACCATAACCTCCAGACCGCTTTTCAGTTTCTGGACTATGGCGATAGTTTGTTTTTTGATATCAACCGTTCTGGGCAAGTAAATCTCAAAACAACTTTTGATGAAGTAGCAGACGAAGATAATCTGATTGTCAAAGCTGCAAAGTTACTCAAGCCTTTTACAGATAGTGAGCAGGGTGTGGATATTTCCATCACCAAACGATTGCCAATGGGTGGTGGATTGGGTGGCGGAAGTTCTAATGCGGCAACCACCTTAGTCGCGCTCAATCAACTTTGGAAGTGTGGTTTATCACAGCAAAAATTAGCGCAAATTGGACTCAATTTAGGGGCCGATGTACCTATTTTTATCGCGGGACATGCTGCCTGGGCTGAAGGTGTCGGTGAAGACTTAACGCCAATATCCCTGGTAGAACCTTGGTTTGCGGTGATTTTTCCAGATTGTCATGTGTCTACGGCAGAAATATTTTCATCAGTGGAATTGACACGGGACTGCGAACCTATCACAATACCGCGCTTCCTTTCTGGGGAAGGCAGAAACGTCTGCGAAGCGGTAGTCGTCAAACACTATCCAGCAGTTGCAAATGCACTAGAATGGTTGGCACAATACGCGCCTCCAAGAATGACTGGTACAGGAGCATGTGTTTTCGCTGATTTTCAAAGTCAGCAACAAGCACAAGACGTGATAGATAAATTGCCTTCACACTGGCAGGGTTTTGTGGCAAAAGGCTGTAATCAGTCGCCACTCACTGCAAGAACACTGGCAGAAAAATAAGCCAGATGTGACAGCAAGATGATAGAATGAGTTTTGTCAGTTGGGGTATCGCCAAGCGGTAAGGCACTGGGTTTTGATCCCAGCATTCCCAGGTTCGAATCCTGGTACCCCAGCCACTCTTTTGTTTTTTTGATAGAAAACTCGGCGCCTCTACCGTGACACAAAACCGACTTCTCCAGTTACAACAACGAACAGCCGACAGCCGCATGATGGTATTTACTGGTAATGCCAATCGTAAGCTGGCTCAAAGCATCGCCAATTTCCTCAATATTTCCCTTGGTAAAGCCACCGTGGAAAAATTCAGTGATGGCGAAATCATGGTTGAAATCCTTGATAACGTACGTGGTAAAGACGTCTTTATCGTTCAACCTACCTGTATGCCAACCAATGACCATTTGATGGAACTGATGGTGATGACCGACGCTATTCGTCGTGCATCAGCAAAGCGTATTACCTTGGTTGTGCCTTATTTTGGTTATTCTCGACAAGATCGCCGTCCTCGCTCAGCACGTGTTGCTATCACGGCAAAAGTCGTGGCGAATATGCTGACTGGCGTAGGAGCTGACCGAGTCTTAACTGTCGATTTACACGCCGACCAAATCCAGGGCTTTTTTGATTGTCCTGTTGATAATGTCTACGCTTCACCTGTCTTACTGGGTGATATCTGGAAACACAAATACCAGGACTTAGTCGTGGTTTCACCTGATGTGGGTGGTGTGGTTAGAGCGCGTGCCTTAGCAAAACATCTTGGTGTTGAGTTAGCTATCATCGACAAACGTCGTCCGCGTGCTAATGAAGCCAAAGTCATGAATATTATTGGTGATGTCGATGGACGTGTCTGCGTGTTAATTGATGACATGGTGGATACGGCTGGAACATTATGCGCGGCCTCTGCAGCATTGAAAGAACATGGCGCTACTCGCGTGGTTGCCTATTCCACACATCCTGTTTTATCGGGCCCTGCTATAAAAAATATCAGCAATTCGGTACTCGATGAACTGGTCGTGACCGATACCATTCCGTTGCAACCACATGCACAGGAATGTGAAAAAATTCGCGTGTTAAGCATCGCTGAGATGCTGGCAGAAGCGATGTACAGAATTAGTAACGAGGAGTCTGTTAGCTCCTTGTATATGGATTAGTCAGCTTCGGCTGACTTCTACGTGCCGAACCTGGTCGCGGGGAGGCTTACGCCGCTTGAATAGCGGCATTTTTGATGGGCAAAAGTCCATTGTTTTTGGAGAAAAAAATGGAAAACTTATTTGAAGTACAAGCTGAAGCGCGTACTGATGAGGGGAAAGGTGCGAGCCGCCGCCTTCGTCATGCGGGTAAAGTACCAGCTGTTGTTTATGGCGCTGAAAAAGAGCCAGTTTCGATCGCTTTAGATCATAACCAATTCATTCGTCATTTAGCTGAAGAAGCATTTTATGCACACATTCTGACGCTGAACATTGGCAAGAAAAAAGAGCAAGTTGTATTAAAAGACCTGCAACGTCACCCTGCCAATGACAACAAAATCATTCACGCTGACTTCCTGCGTGTTGATGCGAAACATGAAATGACAATGACTGTACCTCTTCACTTTATCGGTGAAGAAAAAGCAGCAGGCGTAAAAGCCGGTGGTGTGGTTTCTCACGTCATGACTGAGGTTGAAATTGCTTGTTTACCAGCTGATCTGCCTGAGTACATCGAAGTGGATATCAGCAAGCTGGAATTAGATGAAGCGATTCACTTATCAGAAATCGCCCTGCCTAAAGGTGTGAGCTTAACTGCACTGTCGCATGGTCAGGAAGAGCACCTTGAAGAAGGTGAACGTTCTGCTTATGACCAAGCAGTCGTTAACATTCATATGCCTCGCGTACATACAGTGGATGATGAAGCTGAAGACGCAGAAGGTGATGAAGAAGCAACTGAAGAGTAATCTTTAGATGGGGAGCTGGATCATCGCCGGTTTAGGTAACCCCGGCTCCCAGTATGAAGGAACCCGACATAATGTCGGGTTCTGGCTATTGGACCAGCTTGCTCGTGATCTCGGTGTGAACTTTACTGTTCAAAACCGATATCACGGGGAGCTGGTTCAATGCTCTCTGGATGGTCATAAAGTGTATTTGCTAAAACCGCTGACATTTATGAATAGAAGCGGTCAGTCTGTCGCGCCATTAGCCAATTTTTTCAAAATTCCATTAGAGAATGTTCTCGTCATACACGATGAATTAGATTTGGCGCCCGGCACCGTTAAATTAAAACGTGATGGTGGCCATGGCGGACACAACGGGCTCAGAGATATTATTGCTCAGACGGGTGGCAAGCAATTCCTGCGCTGTCGTTTGGGGATAGGGCATCCTGGACATAGCAAACTGGTTTCTGATTATGTACTCAGCAAACCTTCTCCGACCGATCGTCAACAGATCGAGCAAGCCATCGATAATGTTTTACGTATTTTGCCAGAGGTGTTATCCGGAAATATGGATAAGGCTATGAACTGGCTACATTCACAATAGGATTTCTCATGGGATTTAAGTGCGGTATCGTCGGTTTACCTAATGTTGGCAAATCAACCTTGTTTAATGCATTGACTGAAGCCGGTATCGATGCGCAGAACTATCCTTTTTGTACCATTGAACCGAATGTTGGCATCGTCCCAGTCCCTGACCCTCGAATGGATAAGCTGGCTGCGATTGTCAGTCCTGAACGGGTTTTGCCAACCACCATGGAATTCGTTGATATTGCTGGCTTAGTTGCTGGTGCTTCAAAAGGTGAAGGTTTAGGTAATAAATTCCTCGCCAATATCCGTGAAACGGATGCGATTGCCCACGTGGTACGTTGTTTTGAAGATGACAATATCGTCCATGTATCTGGCAAAGTCTCACCACTGGATGATATCGAAGTAATTAACACGGAATTAGCCTTGGCTGATTTAGAAAGTGTTGAGAAAGCCATCACTAAAACCACACGTGACGCAAAAAGTGGCGATAAAACGGCGAAAGCAAGATTAGAGTTACTCACACAAATGCGTGAGGAGTTAGATGGTGGTAAACCTGTCCGCGCTATGGGCTTGGATAAAGATCAACTAGCCTTGATTCGTGACTTACACCTGCTGACGATCAAACCGACCATGTATATCGCTAACGTCTCTGAAGATGGGTTTGAAAATAATCCGGCATTGGATGCGGTGAAACAATTGGCAGAACAAGAAAGCGCCAATGTAGTGGTTATCTGTGCGGCGATTGAGTCAGAAATTGCTGGACTGGAAGACGATGAAAAAGTCGAGTTCTTAAGTGAGATCGGACAAGACGAGCCTGGCCTGAATCGTGTCATCCGTGCCGGATATGAATTGCTTGGTTTGCATACATATTTTACTGCGGGTGTAAAAGAAGTTCGTGCCTGGACAGTGAAAGTGGGCGCGACAGCACCAGAAGGCGCTGGCGTTATTCATACTGACTTCCAGAAAGGTTTTATCCGTGCTGAAGTTATTAGTTATGATGACTTTGTGCAATTCAACGGAGAGCAAGGCGCTAAAGATGCAGGTAAATGGCGTCTGGAAGGGAAAGAGTATGTCATCAAAGACGGTGATGTCATGCATTTCCGCTTCAACGTTTAGCGTTCTGAGCTATGATGTCGTGAATTGTTGTTCACTTTTTAAAGGCAAGCCATGAAGACGGCATCACTCTCGTTTCTTTTATCAATGCTGACTGTTGGCTATATGCCCATGGTCATTGCCGATGATAAGTTAAATCAATGCTTGCTCACCCAATTAGCTACTGCTGACGATAGCATGCCGGTTGGCGATATCAGACAGTTTTGTGAATCAAGTATCACTCAACAAGCACTCGAAGAAGCCTCACCTAAACCTGAGCCTATGGATATCAAAGTGACAGAATCGGGTGTAGAGACAGAAGATAAGTCTGCGATCACTCGCCGTTTGTTTTTGGAAAAGAAAGAAGCCAAAAATCCGTTTGTATTATTACCCCACAAGCCAAATTACATTATTTTAAGTAATAATATGGCGTCGCCGAATGAAGCGCCTTTTGAAACCGCTTATCCGGGTGACAATATTCACTTACAACCCTGGGAAACCAAGTTTCAAATCAGTTTGAAACTACCTGTTGCCTATGACCTATTCAATGGTCGGGCAGATGCCTATGTGGCCTATACCAATCGCTCATTCTGGCAACAGTTTAATAAAAACAGCTCATCGCCTTTCCGTGAATCAGATCATGAACCAGAAGCCTGGCTATCGTTTAAAACAAATTATGAATTATTCGGTATAAAAAACTCGCTTATTCGGACGGGTGTTGTGCACCAGTCAAACGGTCAGGCAGGTACATTGTCACGCAGCTGGAACCGGGTCTATACCGACTTTGTGTTTGAGCACAATGACTGGTATTACTCATTCAAACCATGGTGGCGTATTCCGGATAGCAGTAGTGATGATGACAATCCTGATATCGAAGAATATATGGGTAACTTTGAATTTGGCGCTGTATATAAAATGGATAACCACAGCTTTGATATTTTGCTGCGGAATAACCTCAATTTTGATGATAACTATGGTGCCGTTCAATTGGGCTGGAGTTTCCCGCTTACCGACCGCGTAAAGGGTTATGTGCAATGGTTTAATGGCTATGGTGAAAGCCTGATTGACTATGACGCACACTCCAATAGCATTGGTTTTGGTATCCAGCTGAGTGACTGGTTATAAATATGATATTTTCACTTGAAACTTAAGCATTTATATCGTATTATTTCGCGCTTCATATGGCTATATAGCTCAGCTGGTTAGAGCACATCACTCATAATGATGGGGTCCCTAGTTCGAATCTAGGTATAGCCACCAAAGATTCAAAAAAGCCGGAGTTCTACTCCGGTTTTTTTTCGTCTAAAGTTTTGTTTTCTAGCACTTGCTTTCAGCTCTTCACTTTCTGAGTTTCTTGCTTGACTCTAGCAACATAAAAAAAGAAATTGGCTGCTGGGCCCCTATTGTCTAATAGGGGAGATGAATTCCTCGTGCGACTCAACCCTACAGGCGCTTCTGATCGGATCTACGTTAGCCATGTATAGATTTATTAGGGCAGACGAAACAGAATACAAAAATTAAGAATAAGCAGCGAGACAGTTTGAATTTTGGCTGAATATACTTAACTTTAAGACTGGAGCTTTGGTAGCTTAGTTAAATTATACAGCCCATTTCTTTCTGAAAGGTTGATAGCAATACAGAAGCAGGAATAAGGCCAGGGCGGCTGCTATATTGTTGAACTGAGTGGGTTGTTTGGCTTCATAAGCAAAGTCATTTTTTTGCAGGGCTTTAGCCAGCGCGGCATTGTTTTCCAGATGATGATAAAGCATGTGATTTTGCTGAGCCAGGTCCATTAAATAGTCTTGTTTGAGGCTGGACATGTGTTCAGTACCGACCACTTTGGCTGTTCCCCAAGGGCCATTACGAGGGATATATCCTTCTACTTTACTTGGGTCTTCTGGCAAACCAAAGCGAGAGGCATGAGGTACATCTTCAGCGGTATAGAAGCCAATCTGCACACCGTCTTCATCAAATTTCGGAATTTTACTCAAGCCAAGTTCGCCAACACCAATGATGATGCCGGCTTTCCAATTTTCTTTTTGCTCTTCGGTATCCAGGTAACTGAAATCGGGGGCATAGCGTGGATTCACGGGTGGTGCTTCATGACCATCGGTGAAAAACACCAGCTTACTTCCTGCAAGAACGTCATTCATCATCAGCTCACGAGTGTTATATAGGGCTTGTCCGATATTGCTGTCAGCGACCCATGCCATACGCCAGTCAAGTGCATCAATACTTGCCTCAAGTACCGGATAATCATTACAGACTTCGATAGGTGAATAGAGCAGCGCAGGAACACGTTCGGTGAACACAGCTAAGCCTACTTTTGAGCCACATGGCAAACTTCTGGCAGCCTGAAGCATGGCCACTTTGGCTTTTTCTAAGCGACTGATAGCGCCCCCTGTTTATCGGAATAATCCTGCACATTCATGCTACGCGTGATATCAAGCACAAACACAAAGTCATAGCTTTTCACGGTGAAGGGCAAGGGCGGCAGAACAATAGCGATAAGCAATAATATTGCAGAGGCTATCAATGCATATAAGCGCTTCATAACAACAACCTAAGGCAAACCTAGGGGGAAGCCAGGCATGGCTGACCATAATTCTTCGGAGCTTTCTTGTGCTTCACCTGACTCTTGTAAATCACCAAGAGGTAAATCACGAGAAAGTCGCTGCGCTGCTTCATAGTTGTATTTTGCTGCCCAGAACTCAGGATCATTTTTTAATGCTGATTTATAGAGATCTTTAGCAACATCGGCCAGTGCTGTGGCACGATCAATTCCCATCTTCTCTGCTGTCTCAATCGCCTGCTCTAGATAGAGATTCCCCATATTGTAATAAACCAGTTTCAGCATGGCAGGAGAGCTCATACGTTCGGCTTTACCATAGGCATCAACCGCGTCTTCAAACATGCCTCGCTGTTGCAAATGATGGGCATAGGCAAACTGTAATTCAGGCTCTGTCAGATCAATTTCATTCATCTCTACCAAGCGAGGAGACTGTAAAAGTTGTATGGCCTCGTTAATCTCTTTTTGATGCTGTCTTTCCAATATTTGCAGACTCAGTAAACTGAGAAAAATTAAACTAATGACCAGCATAAGATGTTGTATATAACGACGACGCAACATCATGAGCGTTTCTCCAAAAATTTCACTGCAACGAGAAGTAATACAAAAAATAAGGCAAAGCCATAACACCAAGCTGCCAGACTTTGTTTTGGTAGTTTTTCCTGATAAATCAAAGGTAAACTTTCCAATTCATCCAGCTCTGCAATGGCAGCCTGAAGTGATTCGGCGGTATCGACTTCATATGCGTGATAGGACACAGATAACGTATTGAAAAACTTATGTAAATGGCGTTCAGGCATGACTCTGGGATTATCATCACGATGTGATTTTGGCTCGGTAAAGATGCCTTGTCCGTTTTCTGTACGTAAAAAGAACCAATACAAGCTGACTCGATAACGTTCAAACCATTCCCTTAGGGTTTTCTGGGCTCGATGATCTAACGTTGCCGCCCCATCAGAGACTAAGACAATCACGCGAGAGCCAGTATGGGGTTGGTCTTTAAAGTAGCTTAGCCCCATTCCAAGGCCCTTAGCGACGTTGGTAAACGCTAATCCAGGTGTTTCCAGACTATTGATTGCGGCCTGAATCGCGCTTTTATGTTCAGTTAATGGGCTGATATAAAAAGGCTGTGTACTAAAACCGGCTACCCCAAACAAATCATGTGGACGACGATTAACAAATTCCGATAATAAACGTCTGGCAGCCTGAGCTTTTGACTGCTCATTTTCATCAGGTGTCTGACCACCAAAGGTCTCATTCATGCTGGCACTTCGATCCAGCACAAACACAATATGTGCCCCTTTTCCTGTTCGTGTCACCGTTTGCTCTAGGCTTTGTAAACCCGCAAGTCCAATAATGACTGACGCTATAGCAAAAGCGGCAGAGAGCTTTATTAAGCGATTTAGCCAGATAGTGAGTGGATTCAGCTTGATCAGCTGTCTGCTGGGCGTCGCATGCCGGTCAAACAAACTGTTAAAAAAAGGTAATAAGCTGAGTGGCAATAAAACCAGCAGCCAGGGCAGATGAAAAGCAAGATTCATGAGTTACTCTGCACGACTTTATCAGCGGCCGCGAGTCTGTCGCATAGACGGATACAATCCATCAAGATAGTGGGTTTAGCTTCTTTATCAAAGAAAAAAACGCTTCTTGATTGCTGAAAGAAATCTTCAATTTGCCCACGACTTTCATTAAATTGTGGGTGTCGATGAATAAAGTCATCAATTTGTGAGGCAAACAAGGTCTGTTTGGCCCGCGTATTCAACGCATCATGCATGGCTTGCATGCCCTGTTGCACCTGTTCAGACGTTATATTTTTTTGGCGTTTGATGCGTTTGATTTGACGCTTAGCCTTGTGAAAAGGTGAAGTACTCAACTTGGGTAATAACCCTGCGAGCGCTGCCCAGATAAGCAAAGCTATCACAGATAAACTGGCATAAATGATGATGGGCGATTGATAGCGTGAAAGTGAATGCGTTCTGGGGGCGATATCGGGCTTCATAAAACCATGACTACCATCATCATTACCCACACCACTTGAAACAACTTCTTTTATTGGCGACATAGTGAAGTACCATTCGGGTAGTGATATTTCAAACCGTTGATTTGAATTGTCAGTGAATACTAACTGTTGTTCAGGAATAAGTAGTTTACGGACATCAAGTGGCGCGTAAAAAGTTTGATAGCGAAGGGTAAGATGATAGAGCTTTTTTGCTCCCCGTTGATCGGAGGTCATATCGACGCTATTCAAATCAAGCCAGTAGGTTAATTCACCCTCAACGGGAAGAGATGAGGGTGACAGAGAATACGCTGTATCGATAGCGATCAGATATTGATGTTCAATGATATCGCCAACCACCAAGCCGTAACTTCGTCCTTGATCCATTTTGATAAGTTGGCCTGGAATATGAGGCTTTGCAGAGCAGATAGCAGAAAGCAGAAATAAGCCTAAAAGCAGTGAAATGGTGTTAAAAAACTTCATAATGGTTCCTACTGCATCGAAAAGTATCGACTCATTTGTCTGGCATCATAGTGATCAATCAACCAAAAGGGATGTTGATTAAATCGACGAAACTGTTGTGTGAGATAGGTTTTACGATCGTCATATTGCTGCTGAATTTTTTGTTTTTGATCGCGGGTGATAAATACTAGAGAACTGGCTCCTGTTTCAAGATCAGTCAACTCGACAAATCGCCATAATGGAAAGTCGAGAAATTCTTTGGATTGCCATAACACCATAGGCACCACCAAATGGGCTGACAATACAGTCAGCAATGACTGCAATTGTGTTTCCGGCCAGTGAAAATCAGAGACTAAAAATACCAGTGCCGGCTTGCCAGGCAAGATCGGAAAAACTTGTTGAGTGGCTTCAGCCTGATTAGACTCGGGCTGGAGGTTAGTTAATTCTGTGGTCAGAGCATCCGCATCACCCAGCTTAATCAGTTTTTCTTTGAGCAGATAACATGAAAAACGGTCATTAGCGGCCTCGACAGAGGCTTTGGTGCTCTCATACACGTGATGCATTAAGGTCGCTTTCTCGCCATAAAGCATCGAGGATGAGCCATCGATAAGTAATATCACATCGATTTTGCTGCGTTGTCGGTAACTTTTGACATGCAGGGACTCAAACGGATCAGTCAGGCTGGCATTTAAATCCAAACGTGACGTATCTGGTTCATCTAAAAATAATGATTTCTTATAGAAATCCGATCCTGTACCACGCTGCCGGCTTTTATGAGAGCCCAGCATCAAGCCACTGATCAAGCCAGTGGTTTTGTAATCAAAGGTTTGATTCATGGCGATTGAATGGTATTCAACGCTGCCGTGATAAGTGATTCAACAATATCATCACGGTTATAGTCATAGACAGGGTTCAGGAATAATCGATGTTTGGCTATCTGCCGGATGATCATATGGAAATCTTCTGGCAAAAGCGCATCACGCCCATTCAGCCAAGCATTAACTTTGGCTCCACGAGCCAGATAACTAATACCGCGTGGTCCCATACCACCACGGATCATATTGTTGGTATCCACATCGGTGATTTGAATGCCATATTCAGCCGGTTCACGCAGAGCGCGGCAAAGATGATAGCCATAGTCCTGCACTTTTTCACTGGTGTGAACATGCTCTTGAATGGCAACCGCAATATCATTCAACTGCTGAAACGGTACGACTGCTTTATCAGCAGAGTCAACCAGTTTGTCAGCATCATGAAAACGAGGATTGAACATCAGATCTTTCAGTTGTGTTTCTGACTTTGGCTGCTCGACATGCAGTTCCATCATAAAACGGTCACGTGCCGCTGCAGGCAGCTCAAAGGTTTCATCTTTTTCAATACGATTACGGTCAGCAAACACCTGCAAATGAGGGAAATAGTGTGTTTGGTTAAATGCATGCACGCTGCGTTCAGCCATGATTCTTAATAATAAAGAGTGGACTTGTGGCCGTGCTCGGTTAATCTCATTGAAAAAGAAGATAGAGAGTTCATCGCCATGTTTCAGAACCGGTCCTGAACTCACGCCTGGTTTACCATTTTCGGCAATATAGGTGTAGTAAACGAGATCGTGCGGCATCAGATCGATGGTGCCTTCAATCCGTTCAAAGTTACCACCCAGACATTCGGCTACCGTTTTCAATAAGGTCGTTTTACCGACACCGACATCACCTTCAAGCAGGATATGCCCTCTGGACAGGGTGGCAATGGTCATTAATCTGACAATGTGTTCCTGACCGAGAATCGTGTTATTGATGCTGGTTTCCATCTGACGAATAAGCGCATGCCAATCTGACATCGCTATCGTTGATGTATTTGATAGCTGGTTCATAGTGGTTTCACATGGAAGAAAAAGAAAAGACCGGCCCAAGAATAAGGCCGGTCTGCTTCAGTAACGGATTAATAAACCCATTTACCTGTTTTTTTGAACTGTTCAACACGTTCAGCATTGCGTTTTTCCATAGCTTTTAACGCAGCATCTTGTTTGTTCAGTTCTTTTTCACTGTGTTTAGGATCGTACTTAGAACCTTTGATTTTATCTGGGAATCCAGGCTTAGCTTCCCAGCAATCGCCAGGTGCTTTACATTTAGTACCATCATAAGCCATAACTGCACTGGCGCCTGATAACATCATCAGGGCTGAACAAGTCACAGCGATTGTTTTTAGTTTCATATTTCTCTCCTTATTTTTGCGACGACATAATGAATTGGCATGCTGCCACTATGACAACATGCCACCCATTAATTAATGATGAGTTTTATTAAAGTTATCCATAGCTTCTTTGAAGTCTTCTGGCACTTCTGCTGGTTCAAAGTTAGCTTTCTGCTCTTCAGTTAACCACTCAGCTTTATCTGCAGAACCCCAGTAAACACTTCTTACCCAGGCCATGATGTGTAAGATTTCATCTTTAGTGAGGTTGTTATATTGCGGTCCCATCATGCTGCGGGCACCGCCATAAATGGTTTCAAACAAGCCTTTATCATGAGCATTTTTAGGGTAGGTGTAATAATCATCACCTAATGCTGGACCTAATTTGCCTTCAGCATGATGTCCATGACAGCCTGAACATGCAGTCATAAATAAGCTTTCACCAGACTTGATGGCTTCTTCATCTGTGTTGTAGAGGTTTTCACCTGTATTAAGAAAATGCTCAACAGCTTCTGTCTTTTCACCTTTCTTGCCAAAAGATAAGTCCAGGACATCACCTGTGACTGTATTTCTGAAAACCAATTGAGATTGAGCGACAGGAATCATTGCCACGGAGAGTACCGAGACAGTAAGTAAAGCGATTCCTCGAATCTTCTTTGGCAAAAATGTTTTGTTAGTCATGATTTAAAAAATTTCCTGTAGTAACAAAAAGTATTTTTATTAGAGTTATAAGAGTGGGATGCCTTCATCTTTCAATACGGCTTTGATCTTAGGATCAGCTTTATGCAGGGCTGTATTGATTTCTTTCAACAGTTCTTTATCGTCACTGCGTACGGCGATAGCTTGTTCAAACTGTTGTCTTACACCTTCTCCGTCGTGGGTCGGTGCAATTTCTTCAGATACCACCATCTTTAGTGGAACCGAGGCTGATTTCACATAACGGGCGGCTTCTGGTGCCCAGATGTGAGCAATATCGGCTTTACCTGACACCACTTCTGATATCAGTAAATCGGGTGCGTAACGTACATACTGGTTACGGCGTGACTTAAAACCGATTAGGGACATGGTGTAGTTAAAGTTGCCTTCATACTTATCAATTTCACGCAGCATCACTTCGGAAGGGCTGCCTGGAACGATGGCAAATTTAGACATATCTTTTAATGCTGGGCTTTGCCAGTTTTCAATATCCAAACCTTTGTCTGCTGGATAAATAAAGGCATAGCCAGACTTGTAGTATGGGTCACTGGTCGCGACACGAGGATCACCTTTGTCTACGCCCATGACAACATCACATTGATTTTTAAGCAGCTTTTCTGTCACAAGAAAAATGGCTGCTCTATCGGACCAGACGAACTCTAGTTCCCGATCCATGGTATCCGCTAGAATTTTTGCCAGTTCATTCTCAAAGCCTTCCTGCTGCTTATTTGAGTAGGGCAATTCATCACTGGCCGCACACACTTTAAGGGTGCTGGTATTGGCTTGTGCATTAAAGGCTAAGCCACTGCCTAATATGAGTGCCAAAAATGAAGGTAACATACGACCTGATTTGGCTTTTTTCACGCTTCGTTTCATCATGTTGGTCTCTTTGATGGAGGCCAGCAACCAACTGGTTGCTGGCCAGGTTTCTAACGAAATAAGTCTTAAGTTATTTGACGAGTAAGCCTTTGCTTACATGCCGTATTCACCTAAGCTCACATCGTCATATGGGCTCTTACCATCAAGTGCGAAGACCATGACACCACCACCCATTTGAGTGTTTTTCGCCAGTTCTTTAAAGGCACCTACTGCACCTAAACCAGCTGATGGGTCATTCAGGTCAAACACAAGACCAACCGCAGGCCAACCACCTACACCATAGTTGATAGCAACGTATTGTGTACCTTCATGGGTGTATGTCATTGGGTGACCAATTGCGCCTGATGGAAGTTTAAATTTCCACAACAACTTACCGTTGTCAGCATCACGCGCTTTGATAAAGCCATCCAGTGTTCCGTAGAATACCAGTCCACCTTCGGTCGCCATTGTGCCGCCCCAAACAGAGAATTTCTCCATTTTTTCCCAAGCGAAGTCACCAGTAATCGCGTTGTAGGCTTTAACTTGGCCTGAACCGATACCGTTTTGACGATCACCTTTAGGACCAGGGTATGTCCATACGTTGGCACCAACGAAGAACTGACCTGCACGGTATGGAAGCATGAATGGTTCCCAATCCATACATAGGTGGTTAATACCTAAGTAGAACAGTTCGCGTTTAGGATCATAAGAATCGAAACCCTGATTATGGAAGCCCATCGCTGAAGGACATACATCACGTGAACGGTGTCCCATGCGTGTGCCATATTCAGGGTCACGAATTGGTAGACCTGTTTCTAGGTCAACTTTTTCACCCAGTTGGCCGTGTCATCCATTTTGTTGGCAGAGACTAAGTCACCCGTTTCACGATCCAGTGTGTAGACGATACCGTTACGATCAGGGTGAGTCAGCAGTTTACGCATTTTGCCGTTTTTGTCTTTTTGCTCAGAGAGCATCATGACGTTAACGCCGGCGTAATCCCACTCATCATGAGGTGTTTTTTGGTAACCGAATTTAGCTAAACCCGTTTCCAGATCACGACCCCAAATAGTCATTGTCCATTTGTTATCACCTGGACGCATAGTTTCGTTCCATGGAGCAGGGTTACCTGAACCATAATAGAACATGTCTAAATCTGGATCATAAGCGTACCAACCCCAGTTAGTACCACCACCGATTTTCCATGCGTTATCTTCCCAGGTAGATGTACCTAGACCTTTTTGACCATAATGAGGGTTATGTTTGTTGAAGTCTTTATCCAGACCCACATCTGCGTCAGGACCAGTCGCATACCAACGCCATACCATTTCACCAGTATGAATATCGTAAGCAGTGACATAACCACGAACACCTAATTCCGCACCAGAAGAACCTTGGATAACCAGGTCTTTAGCAACGAATGGTGCTGCAGTTTCTGTTTGGCCTACGCTGATGTCACCGTTTTCTACTTTCCAGTATTCTTCACCTGTTTCAGCATTTAACGCGACAACGTGACCATCCAGTAAGCTCTTAACGATCATGGCTGGTGCTTTGTCATCACCTGGCCAGTAAGCTAAACCACGGTTTACAACGTCACAACATGCCACAGCACGAGCTGCAGGATCTTGTTTTGGTTTGTGTTCCCATTTGATCACACCTGGTTCATCCAGATCGATAGCAAAGGTGTTATTTGGGAATGGTGTATGAATGAACATTGTGCCATCTACAACAAGCGGCGCACCTTCGTGACCGTTGAGTACACCTGTTGAGAATGACCATGATGGACGTAGTTTTTTAACGTTATCTTTATTAATTTGTTTGGCAGTACTGTAGTGGGTGCCTGAGAAGTCTTTCCCTTGCATTACCCAGTTTTCATTGCTTTTTGACAGTTCTACTAACTTATCATTTGCAACTGACATGCTTGACATCAATCCGAGTGCGGATGAGACAGCAAGCGCAGTACCGATTTTTGACCACCGGCTATGATGCATTTCTCTCATATATCCTCCTATTTGTTTTGAGAGTCAGTCAATGCTGACTTTGTGTATCAGCTGTAAAAAAAGCACGGCTGAGCACAAAGCTCATCTTCTTATCTTTGCTGTGATAGGGGATAGAGAGCGACACCTAAAAGGGTCAGGGAAGTTATCCTTAATTCGGCGGTGAGGCTTTGATGCTATTTATGAATAATTATATTTAACAATGGTTTATAAATATTTTGTTGCTTTCTCAGGGAGTGATGTGAAGAAAGTTTATGAACTTTTTCACTAGCCAAATTTTAATTAGGCGGTGTAGTAATCAACCCCGTTTTTTGAGCCAGAAAAATAATCTCAGCTAAATTATTGGTGCCTAGTTTTCGCATCATATTTGTTTTGTAGTTGGATACGGTTTTGGGTGCCAAGGCCAGGTTATCTGCCATTTCATTGATACTTTTGCCCTCAGCGACCATACGAAATACAGCAAATTCCTGGTGCGATAAGGAGTGTACTTTTTGATCAGCATGAATCAACTTTTCCATGGCGATGGAGCGAGCAATCTCGGTACTGAGATAATGACCACGGTTTGCAATGGTTTTTACTGCCTCAATTAACACAGAAGAAGGACAGGATTTCGTGATATAGCCTCGTGCGCCCATATCCATTGCCCGCATAGCCAGAGTTGAGTCATCATGCATTGTGCAGACAAGAATTTTAGCTTGTGGGTCTCGTGCGATAATACGCCTGATACATTCGAGGCCACCGGCGCCAGGCATACTGATATCGATAATGCAGACATCAGGCTTATGTGTCACATAAAGACGGTAGCCCTCTTCAGAGTTACTGGCCTGATCAATCACATGAAATCCTGATGAATTTAATAAATGCTGGTAACCATCACGCAAAATGGCATGGTCATCAATTAGTAAGATAGTAGTTTTAGACATAATAATTACTCAAACAATGGGGTCATAAGGAAGCGTAATAGTTAACGTGGTTCCCTGTGGTTGACGTGTTGATATATAAAACTCGCCACTTAATGCTTCGCAACGTTCTCGAATACTTACAAGCCCAAGTCCGGATTGGTTCTCTATGTTTGTATCCATACCTAGCCCGTCATCTTCCAGTCTAAGCTGAATACACATATGCTCAGGTTCACGAAACTGGTGTAAGTAAATAAACACATTTTCTGCATTGGCATGTCGACTAATATTACTCAACCCTTCCTGCAGAGCTCGATATAAGGTCAAAGCAATAGGTTTAGGGAGCTCATCATCATGTACATTCAAAGAGATGTTGTCAGTGCCAGAAAAGGATTGTCTCCATTCTGATAACAGTTCACGAATAGCACCTTTAAGACCAATGCTATCGAGGCTGGGTGGCTTGAGGTGGCGTAGCTTATTGCGTGTAATAGAGCGTAATACCGTGGTGCTGTCCATCACGGACTCGAGAATGGATGTAAGATTTGAGTTGTTTGTCTGGTTTAGAGCGACAGTCAGGTTGGCATCCATTGCAGCAAGATGTTGACCAAAGATGTCATGAAGTTCAGAGGCTAAGTGATCACGTTCAGACTCTCTAACCAACGTGATTCGTTGTACCAGTGACTGTTTTTCGTTAAGCAGCTGTCGGATTTTTTTATTGTTATGCGTAAGCTCAGCCTGCATGGCCAAGTTATGTCTCAATGCTTGTGATAATTCAGATATTCGCCGTTTACTGAACCAGATGAGCCCGGCACAGAAAACCAACAACACAAAAATTATCTCATCAAGTTGATATAACTCGCCTAATGCTGTCCAGTTGATATAGCGCTCAGCCAAATCGAAATATGAGGCCAGAAGGTAAGTAGCCAAAGAGAGTGCTGTAACCCAGACAATGTCATGTCTGATACGTTTGGGTTGCTCATTGTCACTGGTGCGGTCGAGCTGTCGCTGCAGGCCATCCATATTTCGAGTTCATTAACAATTAAAAGCAAAATTATGAAGGACTGAAATAGATTAACCCATAGGCAGATATACGATGGGGAGCAAATCACGCAGACATAGATGAAAAGGTCCTGCTGAAATACGAGGACATGTCTCTAACGGTATTGGCACAATGCTCAGTAGGATGGTCGAGTTTTCTATTCACTTTGAGGAAGAACATGAAACTCTTGCCATTACTCCTGTCTTTACTACTTTTTATTCCAGGTATCAGCCATGCTGCTGATGCTACCCTGCAAAAACCTTACGAGGAAATGGCCTTCCTCAAACACTTCACAGGTAAAACCCCAGAATTTATCAAAGCGGAGTTAGGTGAACCTGATTCTATTTCTAAAAGAGAAAACTCCAGCGGCAAGATCGAGTTTTGGATTTATCACGATCTCGTGCAGCAGGCTCACTCAGACAAAATTTATCGTTATACCCAATTCGGCATTGTAAACGGTCATGTTGAGACACTTGGTCATACCAACCGCGATCCGAAATAACGTTCTACATTACAAGTCAGCACTTCAATTTTAAAGAGGAATTTTTAATGAAATTATGGGCAACCGCCTTCATGGCAAGTCAATTATTCGTCACTAGTCTTGCTCTCGCTCATGGGCCAACACCGCAGAAAATTGATGAAAAAATGGTGATCGATGCACCGGTTGAGACAGTTTGGAAGAAAGTGTCAGACTTTAACGCCATAGCAGATTGGCACCCCATGGTTGAGTCAGTCACATCACCTGAAGAAGGAACACGAGTACTTAAGATAAAAGGCAAAGGTGAAATTACTGATAGCCTAGATGAAAAAGATGATGCTAAACATTATATGAGTTATCGCTTGCTGGAGGAGAATATCGAAGCATTTCCAGTCAGCTTTTATACCGTCAGCATTGAACTCACGGAAGCGGATAAAGGTACTGAAATGAGCTGGAAGGGGCGTTTCTATCGTGCTGACACAGGTAACTTCCCACCTGAACAGTACAATGATGAATCGGCAGTTAAAGCCATGGAAGCCTTTGCTAAAACCGGTATGGGCAGCTTAAAAGAATCTCTTGAAGGAAAGAAATAAGTGAGGCTGCGTTTAGGTCTCTCATTGAGTTTATTGCTAGTGGCCATGCCACTAGCAGCTCAACATGCTTATATCAGTAGTCAGGCTGCCAATAAAATTACCGTTTTAGATATTGATACACAAAAAATAACAGCCACGGTAGATGTCACTACCGGACCTGTAGGTGTTTCATTGGATAATAAGCGGCATGAATTATTTGTCACGCACCCTGAGCAAGGGTTGGTGACAATGATCGATACCAAAGATAACAAGAAGTTAGCTGAAATTAATACGGGTGGGCAACCTTTTGCCATTGCGGTCGACCCTTCTGATAAGCATCAGGTATTTGTTTCAGACTGGCATCGTAATGCTGTTGTGGTCATTAATCCTGAAACGAAGCTAGTGGTTGATCTCTTGTCAGTGGGTAAGAATCCTGCTGGTTTAGCACTAGATAATGCAACTCGACGTATCTTTGTGGCTAACCGCAATAGTGATACTTTAACGGTCCTTGATGCTGATACGCCGCGCCAATATGCTGAGGTGAAGACTGGAAAAGCGCCTTATGCCGTCGCTGTGAGTCCTGATAGCAAACAGATATTTGTCACAGCCATCCAGGATAATACCATCACAGTCATTGATGGTGAGAGCTATGAGGTGGTGAAAACGCTGAAAGCAGGCACTGCGCCATATGGTGTTGCGGTCACACCGGATAACCAGTGGTTATTTGTGGCTAACCAAGGTACGAATGATGTTTGGGTGTTTGATACTGAAACATTAGAAATGGTCACAAAAATCAAAGTAGGCGAAATGCCGGAAACAGTCGCTTTTTCAGATGACAGCCAGTATGCCTATGTAACGAATTGGTTCAGCAATACCTTATCGGTGATTGATATTAAACAACAGCAAGTCGTCCAACATTTGCCGATGCCTGACGGCCCAAGAAGTCTTGGTCGTTTTATCGGTGATTAATGACTTTGTTTTTTTGCATTCAAGAGTGATTGAATGATTCCAAAATGAGATTTTAATTCAGTAATACCAGTATCGTTGACGCGGTGCTGGTTTTCCTGAAACTGGTATTTGAGGCTGTTTGCATTGTGATAGAGCTCGGTATAAGCCAGTTTCATTGATTCTATCCAGACTTTATCAAACAGGTTCTGTTTCTTAGCTTGTTCCAGCCATAGACCAAAGTGACACTTTTTATGGTTCATTAAAGGCCAGTGCTCAATTTTGTCTGAGGTCGATTGCAGATTGCTGACAACCCGATTAAGCCAATAATTTATTTGCAAATCCATCAACTCAAGTAGTGTTTGTTCAGCGTCAAGTTTTCTCTCGGCCAAATCTATCCAGCGTACATTCGGCTGATAAGTGCTAATCCATTGATTACAGTCATCCGCTGACATGGGATAGGCAATGCCATATCCTTGAGCCAAATCACAGCCCATGGCTAGTAACATCAAGCCATGCTCCGTTGTCTCTACTCCTTCAGCAATGACTTGGTGATGGAAGGCATCTGTGAGGCCGATAACACCATCAATGATGGTGTAGTCATTGGGGTCATCAATGAGATCACGGACAAAACTCTGATCGATTTTAACGGTGTCGACAGGCAGATGACGTAGATGTGTTAAAGAGGAATAACCAGTACCAAAATCATCCAAGGAAATTTTGAGGCCTAGGGTATGACGACAGGTCTTAATAATTGAGGAGATATTGTTGATGTCTGTCAAAACACTGCTTTCCAAAATCTCTAACTGGATCATATAAGAGGGCACATTCGGATACCTGGCAAGCACACGATCCAGATGGTCAAAAAAGCCATTCCATTGCAAGTGTCGTGATGAAATATTAATACTCATTTCAAGCGACCAGCCACGTTGAATCCAGTCATCAAGTTGCTTGATAGCGTGTTCAATTACCCAGTTGCCGATATTAATTTCCAATGGGCTACCTTCCGTAGCAGGCAAAAATGCCCCCGGCATGATTAAACCTTGCTCAGGATGCTGCCAGCGAATCAATGCCTCAGCACCAATAATTTCACCTGTACGCATATTCACTTTTGGCTGATAGAACAAGACCAGCTGATCGGATATAAGCGCATCTTCGATTGATTTAAATTGATTCTGCTTTTCGGAAATTTGCTCGTCTTGCTGCATATCAAACATATGATGACGCTGACGACCTGAGACTTTGGCTTGATACATGGCCTGATCGGCATGACGCAATAAGGTGTCAGCATCGGCATCATCGAGAGGGTATAATGTTACACCAATACTGGCGCTACAGCTGATACTGTTGTCATCGATGATGTAAGGGAGCTCGATGGCATTTCTTATACGGTTGATGAGCGTTTCACAGTGATCAGCGCTGCTTACGTCGTTCAACAATAAGGCGAACTCATCGCCACCAAGACGCGAGGCGGTATCGTCTTGTCTGATACATGACTGGATACGGGCTGAGACCTCAATCAGTAACTGGTCACCTGCTTCATGACCATAGGTATCATTGACCGGTTTGAAACCATCCAAATCCAGAAAAACAACAGCTAATAAACTGTTATTACGATTGCTGTGTGCAATTGCCTGTTTGAACCTGTCAGCAAATAGGGTGCGGTTAGGCAGTTGAGTTAACACATCATAATGCGCCATCATTTCCAGTGCATGTTGTTGCTCTTTGCTCTGGGTGATGTCTGAAAACATGCCGAGATAATGCAACGTTTCGCCAAAATCATCGACTAATGTTGATATCGTTAATAGTTCAGCATAGATCTGACCATCTTTGCGCTTGTTCCAGATTTCTCCTTGCCAGTGACCTTGATGACGAAGCTCTTGCCACATCTCTTCAAAATACAAAGCATCATGTTTATCTGAACGTAATATTGATGGATTCTGATGTAGAACATCTTCGCGGCTGTAGCCTGTGATCTCTGAAAACGCCGGGTTAACGTCGACTATTAATCCATCAGCGTCGGTGATTAATATACCTTCATGCGCCTGGGTAAATACCCGTCCTGACAGTTTGAGTTTTTCTTCAGCACGTTTACGTTCTGTAATATCGTAGAGAATAATCAATGTATCAGGGATGGCATCACTACTGACTTTTCGTGCGTTAGCAATAACAGCCCGGCGTTGACCATCCATACAAACTAGGTCTGTTTCGATAGATTCGAAGTTGAAAGATACGTATTGCTTGTGTGTGGAAATGTTGGCCTGCTGAATAAAACGTTCACGTGTTTCTTGTTTAGGAAAGGTCCTCAATAACCAATCATCCAATGTCGGGATATCAGTCTGAGTAAAACCAAATGACTGAATAAAGGCCTGATTGATATAAGTCACCTTACCTTGATTATCAATAATAATTTCTGGCACAGGTGAGGTATTGAGCACATCACTTAACCGACTTTCACTTTCCTGAAGAGCACGGCGGGACTGTCGCAGACGATGAATCCAGTAGCCAAATAATAAGAATAACAGCAGGATACCAACGCCGAATTGTATTAATGTTTTTAATTGAGGGCCGGGAGTGACTTTGATGCCCAGCCATTGTGATTCAATTTCTTTTTTTCTTTTTCAGAGAGCTGTCCCAGCACTTTATTGATGATACTCAATAACTCAGGTTGGTTTTCGACGACACCCATCCGGTAGACGGCACGTGCTTGTGTTTGTCCAGCAAATTGAAGGTTTATCAGATCATTGTTTTTAATTTGATAGTTGGCATAGGCTGCATCACCAATATAAGCATCAGCCTCACCCCGAGCCACTTTTTCCAATGCCTGTCTGGGCGTGTCGGTAAACAGTAAGGTAATTTCTGGGTAGTCATCACTCAATAAGGTATTACTGAAATTACCTTTTTCAATGGCAACCGTTTTACCTGCCAGGTTTTTCAGTGCGCCAACATAACCGTTGATATCTGTGTTAATGATGACGACGGGATTTTGAATATAAGGATCGGTAAAGTTGAGGTATTGTTCTCGCTCTGGCGTCTCATTTAAGCATGCCAACATGTCAAGTTCATTTTGCTGAGCCATAGTCATCAACTCATCCCAGCTATGGTCGGAAATGATGTCAAATCTAACGCCGAGTCTTTCTTCAAGCAGGTTAATATATTCAGCTGCAATACCGACATATTCACCATCATCATTCACCCACTCGTAAGGAGCGAAGTTTTTATCTACACCGACTTTAATCACCGGATGTGCCTGCAACCAGGCTTGTTCCGCTTCTGTCAGTGATAAGGTTGTACTAGGTTGGTGTATGAAGTGGTTGAGCGCCTTTTCAGAAAGTGCGGGCGTAACACCCAGTTGAGTATAAATATCAGCAATGCGTTTAAGGCGAGGTGTTTCGATGCTTCCGAGGGGGATTAATTCAGGTAAGATCAACTTCTTTGTTTCTCTTGCTTCAAACCGTAGTCGAGATAGACTCTGCTCTGCACCGTATTTTTCTTTGATGATATGAATCATTTCCTCACTGTGCTCAAGCGCATACTGCCAGCCTTTCAGTGATGCTTTGAGCATGCGTTGTGCACGGCCAGGGTAGTTTTTCAGCTCATCATCGCTGGTAAATAAAATATCACCATAGAAATCAAACCCGTAGTTACGCGGATTGATGATGTTGATGGGAAACTTTTTCTGTAAAAACGCATAGGGCTGATCGGTGATATAGCCTGAAATGACATCGACTTCATCATTAAGCAGACTGTTTATACTCATTTGTTGAGGGATAATATTGATATCTTTGAGTTGAATGCCGGCATCATTCAATAAGGTCCTCAAGATGGCATCGTTACCGCTGGTACCATCAAACATGACGCGTTTACCCACCATTTCATATGGGCTGACAATGCCGGACTCGGCTTGGCTCATAAAGACTAAAGCATCATGCTGAAAGATAGCAGCTAATGCTTTTATTGGAGAACCATTCGCATATTGAGACAAAATACCGATACCACCGATGCCATAATCAGCTTTGTCATTGACGACTTCATCAACGACGTTTAACTCAGACTGACGAGGTCGTAGCTCAACGTCCAAACCTTGTTCTTTATAAAAGCCTTTTTCTACGGCAGCAATATAACCAGCAAACTGAAATTGATATTTCCATTTCAGTTGCAAGCTTACTTTTTCTAACGCCAGGTCATCGTCTGTCTGAGTAACTTGGGCATGAATTGTGACTGAAAAGCTCAGTAGCAAACTAAGAATGCATGCACAAAAAAATTGATAGCCTGTCATTGGTAGCAATCTAAATCCGTGGTGAGGTTAGGTGAAGTACATAAAAAAAATGATTGATACATCATGGTTATTTACCTTCCATAGCGCATAACACATAACTGAAGTTTTATTGAATGGTGAATAATAACCCAACTGAGCCAAACAAGCTTAGCGCTATTAGCACTAAACAAGCATGATACTCACCTATCCGTAAAAGGGTGAATCATAGAGTAGATGCGAAAATAGGACATTGAACTGGCTCAGGTTTTGAACACATTTATGGCCAATGATCAGAACCGTTTTGCTCCGGCAAAGTCGAGCTGTTCCCATGCCTGGTATAAGATGATGGCCGTCGCATTAGACAGGTTCAAACTTCGGCTATCAGGAAGCATTGGAATGCGTATTTTCTGACTGTCTTGTACTTGATTCAAAACATTATCAGGTAAGCCGCGCGACTCAGGACCAAATAACAAAATGTCTTCATCGATGTAGCTGACTTGATGGTGATGTTGTGTCGCTTTTGTGGTGCAGGCAAAAATTCGTCTGCTGTCGCTCCATGCTATGAATTCATCAAAGTTTTTATGGACGGTGACATGAGCAAATTCATGATAATCCAGACCGGCACGCCGTAAACGTTTATCATCAATCACAAAACCAAGTGGTTCTATCAGGTGAAGACTGGCGCCAGCGTTGGCGCATAAACGAATAATATTGCCCGTGTTGGGTGGAATCTCGGGCTCGTAGAGAGCAACGTGCAGCACTGTGAATCAGGTTTCGTCTATATACAGTTTCAAATTCTGGCCAGGCTGTAATGTTGAACGATCACTTAAACCATTCCACTCTTTCACATCAGCCACACTGACATTGAACTTGCGTGATATTGCCCAGAGAGAGTCGCCATTTTTGATGGTATAGTTAACTGACTTTCTAATATCTTCAGCAGTTGTAGTGATAACGAGTTTTTGACCTGCATGCAGAATATCTCTGGCGGACTTTTTATTCTGTTTAGTCAGAGATTGCACATCGGTATTGTTTTTCCGTGCGATATCCCACCAAGTGTCACCGGCTTTAACAATGTAAGTCGTTTTTTTGGTTTTAGCTGCTGACAGATTCCGTTGTGCTTTTTTCAACGCTAGCTGGCTGACATCATGCGATGCCACTGGGATAAGTAAGTTTTTGCCTGCCCTAATTTGTGTGCTACCCAGCTTGTTGGCTTGTTTAATCACTTCAACAGTTGTGTCATAGTTGCTGGCAATGACACTGAGTGATTCACCGCGTTTGATTTCATGGCGAGCCCATTGCACACGCTGTGATGCTGGTGTTTTAGCCAGAGCTGCCTTAAATGTGGGGATTTTTTCCAGCGGCAGTACTAACTTATGATCGCCATGTGGGGCGGTTGCCCAGCGATTAAATGCTGGATTGAGTTGATGCATTTGTTTTTCAGTGATACCAGCCAGCTTGGCTGCCATGGCTAGATCGATTTGTGAGCCAACATTAACTTGCCCAAAGAAAGGCTTGTTATCGATTGGGCTAAGTTCTAGCTCATAGCGTTCAGGATATTTCACCATATGGCTGACGGCCATTAAGCGAGGTACATAGGCCGAGGTTTCTCTTGGTAGATCCAGTGACCAGAAATCAGTCGGCTTACCTTGTTCCTGATTCTTCTTAATAGCGCGGCCAACGGTACCTTCACCGCAGTTATAGGCTGCGAGAGCAAGCTGCCAGTCACCGAAATCATTATGCAGTTTTTCAAGATAATTGAGGGCGGCCTGTGTTGACTTAACAACATCACGTCTGCCGTCATACCACCAATTTTGTTCCAAGCCGTAAACCTGTCCGGTACCGGGGATAAACTGCCATAAACCGGATGCATGACTAGGTGAGTAAGCCATCGGCTTAAAACCGCTTTCCACGACAGGTAACAACGCAACCTCCATAGGCATGTTGCGTTTGTTGACTTCTTCAACAATGTGATAGAGATAAGGTCTGGCTCGTTCTACCACTCGGCCGACATAGTCCTGATGATCAATGAACCAGCGAAGTTGACGCTCGGTATCTGGTTCTAAGGTTTTGTAATCAGAAATCACGAAGCCATCGCGAATGCGATCCCAGACGTCAGTGGGTGCTTGAGGGGGAGGGTGATGGGGGGATTTTCTGAGGAGAGTGGGTTTTCAGTGTCGTCTAAGGATTCGTTGTAGGCTTGTTCCCAAGGCGTATGTTTCAGTTTTTGTTTTGCCTTAGAATAAGTAACTGACGGAGTCGTTGACGCTTCCGCGCCTTTTTCCGGTGTACTGCTACATGAAGCGACAAGTAGGGTAATCACCGAAACGAGCGCTATTTTTATCATATTTCGAGTAAACATCTGCGCTATTATAAGGAAGGATTTTCGACCTGTCTCCGAATAATTTATATAAGTTGTTATTTACCATGGTTGGACGACAAAATAGGTGGTGGGGTGATTTCGGTTTTCCCCAGCAAACTCAATGGGTTATGCGGTGTGCGGATGTGTGTCTGGAAATGCATTCTGCTCCACATCAATGGTGGTTGGGCTACGAGTGGCAGCATACGACTGAGCAAATTGAACCGTCGCTAAAAAATGAAACCAGTACATTTGAATCACCACCCAAACATGAACATCGTTTTGTGTTTGCAGAACTCCCCGAAAGGGTCGCGATTAAACCAGCCTTAGCGGATCGCCCTGTTGTTTGTCGGCCTGATGTATCTGTGAGTTTATTGCCGTTCCAAGAGGTCACTTTGTTTGTGTGTCTTCCGCTCTGGTTGAAGATTGCTTCTACTTCTTCTGAGCAGACTTTATTAGATATTCCGACAGTGAAGGTATGTGATTCATGGTTTGGCCCGAATACGCGTGAAGGCGTTTTAAGTTATGCCTCACAGGTCAGTGAGCAATTAGATGTGAAGCCCATTGCCAATAATAAGGCGAGAGCGGCAATAGAAGTACGCATTCAAAATCAGTCGGATCAAATGTTAACACTCGATAAAATTAGTGTGCCTGCTCCCAACTTGAGTCTATATGTGGATAAGCAGGGACAGTTCTGGACACAACGGATTACACTGGTTAGACGAAATCTGGATGATGCCATATTGAGCTTGGATGACGTCATCAGTGGTGGATTACCATTGAGTGCGCTGGAGCTGGTATGTGCAGCCAGAGAGGACATTGGACGCAGTAAAATTACCAAAGCTATTTCAGCTTTATTTGGTTAAGAACTCAGGCGAGTAAGAATGACAGAATGGATTAACAATATCGATGCAGCATGGTTTATGTCTGTATTTGAAGCCCTGATTTATTTTATCGTCGGTCTTATTTTGGCAAAGATGGCCAGCCGGGCTGTACGTCAGTGGAGTAAAAATCGTTTTGATACGCACCAACAGCTTTTAATGGCTCGCGTGGCCTCATATTTGATTCTGTTGGTATTTGTTGTCATGGGGCTGAATGCCATCGGCTTTAATTTGGGGGTACTGATTGGCGCTGCTGGTGTATTGTCAGTCGCCATAGGGTTTGCTTCACAAACATCAGCATCGAATATCATCAGCGGATTATTTTTAGTCGCTGAACGACCTTTTTCTGTTGGTGATCTCATCAAGGTGGGAGAGACTACAGGAGAAGTGCTGTCCATAGATCTGTTGTCAGTAAAACTTCGCACATTTGATAATTTGTTTGTACGAATACCTAATGAAACACTGATTAAATCTGAAGTCACGACGCTGACGCGTTTTCCCATCAGACGGATTGATTTAAGCATCGCCGTGGCTTTAAAAGAAGATATTAAAGCTGTCAGAAAAGTGCTGGAAAAAGTGGCAGAGGCAAATCCCTTATGTCTTGATGAGCCTAAACCGAAGTTTGTGTTTCTTGGTTTTGGTGATTCTTCGCTGAATATGCAGTTTTCGGTATGGGTGAAACGAGAAAGTTTTATCGAGCTAAAAAACAGTATCCATGAAGAAATTAAAGAAGCGTTTGATGCTGAGTCAATAGAAATTCCTTTCCCACACCGCTCCTTATATACCGGCTCCGTGACCGAACCATTTCCGATTCGCCTGGTTTCTGATGCTGACTCAAAACCAGAGAACAAAGATTAAGATATAGCGAACCTGTTGGCGGGTGCCTATCTGCGATAAGATGCCTAGAAAAAAACTTCAGATTAAAGGGAAACTCAGTGACAAAGCTTAGTGGACAATTGTCCAAAATGCAGGTCAGTCTGACTGATAATACAAAAGCTAACTACGCTATGAGGCTCGATGAGCAATTGTTGCCTCTGAACCAAATCATTGGACAGCCGATTTCATTACATTATCAAGGGGAGATTCACTGTCAGGCTTGTAATCGTTTAACGAAAAAAGCTTCAGTGGTGGTTTTTGTTTTCCCTGTTCACAAAAGCTAGCACAGTGTGATCTGTGTTTTATGAAGCCAGAGCTTTGCCACTATGAACAAGGCACGTGCCGCGAGCCTGAGTGGGGTGAAGCGGTATGTATGCAGGATCATATTGTTTATCTCGCCAATAGTTCGGGGCTAAAAGTGGGTATCACCCGTATTAATCAAATTCCGACACGTTGGATTGATCAGGGTGCGACTCAAGCTGTGCCGATTTTTCGGGTGAAAAGTCGCTATCAATCGGGCCTGGTTGAGGTGATGTTTAAACAGCATGTCTCTGACCGGACAGATTGGCGGAAAATGTTGAAAGGTGAGGCTGAACCACTTGATCTGGCAGCTGAAAGAGATCGACTCTTAGCCCTGTGTGAAAGTGAGGTATCTGAGTTACAACAGCAGTTTGGTGAATCTGCCATTCAGGTTTTAACGGCCGAGAATGTGCAGACAATTGAATACCCAGTGAACACCTATCCCAATAAAGTCAGTTCGTTTAATTTTGACAAAACAGCACATGTTGAAGGACGACTGGAAGGCATTAAAGGCCAGTATCTGATTTTGGATAAGGGTGTTATCAATCTCCGCAAGTTCAGCGGTTATCAAATCGAAGTGGAGGTATAAATGATTTATCGCATGATGAGAGACCTGATGTTTCGTCTGGATGCTGAAAAAGCGCATCACCTAGGATTAGTGGGACTTGATTGCTTGGAAATGAGCGGACTGTCGTGGCTGATGACACGAAACATACACATGAAACCCGTACGGGTGATGGGACTGACCTTTCCCAATGCAGTTGGACTGGCCGCGGGGCTTGATAAAAATGGTGATCACATTGAAGCCATGTCCGCTCTGGGGTTTGGATTTGTTGAAATCGGTACAGTGACACCCAGACCACAGCCAGGCAACCCGAAACCGCGATTATTCCGTATTCCAGAAGCTCAAGGCATCATTAATCGCATGGGCTTTAATAATCTGGGCGTTGATCATCTTATTGAGCAAGTTCAAGCGGCGGATACCAACACCTTAATCGGCATAAATATTGGCAAAAATTTTGATACGCCAGTTGAAAAGGCCGTAGATGATTACCTGATAGGACTGAATAAGGTCTATCCACATGCTGATTATGTCACTATCAATATTTCTTCCCCCAATACTCCGGGTTTACGCACACTTCAGTTTGGCGAGTCCTTGGATACATTATTAGCTGAGTTAAAAAAGGCGCAGTCAGAGCTTGCACAGCAGCATGGAAAATATGTACCGATGGCAGTGAAAGTTGCGCCGGATCTGACGACAGATGAAGTTTCACAGCTAGCTGAAGCATTCAATAAACATAAAATCGATGCTGTTATTGCGACCAATACAACGATGGATCGTGATGCTGTGGCCGGACTCGATAATGCGGAAGAAGCAGGTGGTTTAAGTGGCGCGCCTGTATATGAAAAATCAACAGAGATAGTCAAACTTTTCAGAGAAGCATTGGATGATGACTTGCCTATCATCGCCGCGGGTGGAATCATGTCTGCTGAACAGGCGTTAGCCAAGTTGGATGCAGGTGCATCACTAGTACAAATTTATAGTGGCCTTATTTACCTTGGCCCCAAGTTAATTCGTGAAGTAATTCAATCCATATCAAAGAGGAACTAACATGGAAACTGCAACGGGAAGCATAGTCGTATTTTGGCTTATCAATATTCTCTATGCCGCGATCATTGTTTTTGTCGGTCGAATCGTGGTCAAGTGGCTGGTGAAGATGTCACGCAAATTAATGGTAAGAGCAAACCTTGACCCTATTCTGATTAATTTCTTCAGTACCATTGCCAATGCCATTTTATTGTTATTTGTATTGATAGCAGCGCTCGATCAATTGGGTGTGGATACCACCTCGATGATCGCCGTGCTGGGTGCGGCCGGTTTAGCTGTTGGCCTGGCTTTGAAAGATTCATTACAAAACTTTGCTGCCGGCGTGATGCTGATTTTATTCAGACCTTTCAAAATTGGTGATTTTGTTGAAGCGGGTGGTACCGCAGGTGTGATTGAGTCAATTACGATTTTTAACACAATTATGAAAACAGGTGATAACCGTGAAGTTATCGTGCCGAATGGTCTAATTTATGACGATACTATTACCAACTATTCAGCCAAAGACACCCGACGTATCGATATGGTCTTTGGTATTGGTTATGACGATGATCTGCTCAAAGCCAAACAATTACTGACCGATATCGTGACCGGGCATGAGAAAGTGATGGCCGATCCTGCCCCTGTTATTCGGGTATCAGAATTAGGTGATAGCAGTGTGAATTTTGATGTCCGTCCATGGGTGGCAGCTGCTGATTACTGGCCAGTACGTTCGGAATTAATTGAAACCATAAAACTCGCGTTCGATGAAAATGGTATCTCCATTCCTTACCCACAAATGGACATCCATTTTAATAACCTTGATAAAGAACAAGACGATAAAGCTGCTTAAAACTCGTCTTTCCATGCTCTTAATGAGCTAAAGACAGCTTGGCTATCTGGAAGAGGGTGACCGGAAAATTTTTCGGTCGCCTTTTTTATTCTGTCTACATCACAACGAAGAAACGGGTTGGTTGCCAGCTCATCCTGCATTAATGAAGGTACAGTGGCCTGTTTTTTCTGACGCATTGTTACAGTTTGTTCAAAGCGTTGCTGCAGTTGTTTATTTTCTGGCTCTACTGTTTTAGCAAAACGTAGGTTAGCTAGTGTGTATTCATGAGCGCAATAGATGGTTGTTGTGGGAGGTAAGCTTGCCAATAGATTCAGTGAGGCATGCAATTGTTCTGCGGTACCACCCAATAATCGTCCGCATCCTGCAGCAAACAATGTATCACCACAAAACAGCTTGCCTTCGGCTAAATAGCTGATGTGGCCAGGCGTGTGGCCTGGTGTATTCAGCACAGTGAAGATAGGAAAGTCGGGATCAACAGCGATGGGTTCTCTGCCTGATTGCGGGTGAGTTACCCCTTTAATGGTCTCATTTAGCGGACCATAAACCGGAAGAGCCGCGGCTTTTGTTAACTCAGCAATGCCTGCAGTATGATCGGCATGGTGATGTGTGATGAAGATGGCAATCAGTTCCAGATCGTGGGATTTTAATGTGTTCAGAACGGGAGTTGCATCACCAGGATCAACCACAATTGCTTTATTTGTGCCTTGCGCCTGGATTAGCCAGATATAATTGTCATCAAATGCGGGAATTCGGTGCACCTTCAGCATGATTTCTCCTTAATGGGCTCAGACTATGAATGAGAACAAACAACGGCGATTGAATCAATGGTGGCATAGTCCACTGGGTGAGTTGGTCATACAGCAGGAACAGGCGGTTTTGACTTCACTTAATCACCCGCTGGTGGGTTATTTTTATGTGCAATTAGGTGGACATTATTCTTTATTTCCACCTTCAAACCGTATTATCAAAACCAGCATTGTGGGTCCTTCAGGAGACTTAAATGCCAGTGCTGAGTCTTTGCCGCTTAAGTCACACAGTATAGATAATTTATTGCTTTTGCATGTATTGGAATATGCACATGACCCGCATCAAGTGCTACGAGAAACTGAGCGCGTGTTGGCTGCCGATGGGAAATTAATATTATGCAGCTTCAGCCCTTGGAGCTTATGGGGGCTGAGACGATTATTTTCCTGGCAGGATAATGCGCCGTGGCATGGTCATTTTTTTACTCAAACCCGAATTCGGGATTGGTTAGCATTATTAAATTTTGAGGTGGTCGAACATCATAAGGTGATGTTCAGGCCTCCTTTCAGTCGGACCAGTTGGCTAAACAGATGTCGTTTTTTGGAACGATGGGGCAAACGACTATGGCCGTGTTTTGGTGGTGTGACGATAGTGGTGGCATGCAAGAGAACCATCCCGCTCAATCCGCTTAAACAACGCTGGCGTCAACCGAACTTATTTCCGTCAGCCGGTTTAGTGAACAAACCGATAACAAGAGAAGGAACCGATGGACCACGTTGAGTTATTTACAGATGGTGCCTGCAGTGGCAATCCTGGCCCGGGTGGCTGGGGCGTCATATTACGTGCAAAGGGGCAGGAAAAAGAGCTATCCGGTGCTGAAAAAAACACCACCAATAATCAGATGGAAATGATGGCCGTCATCGCTGGTCTTGAAGCGTTAAAGCGTCCATGTCAGGTCACCATCACCACGGATTCACAATATGTCATTAAAGGCATGACGGAATGGCTAGCGGGTTGGAAAGCCAAAAACTGGAAGACAGCAGCAAAGAAACCGGTGAAGAATGTCGAACTGTGGCAACGACTCGACAAGGCCGTAGCCCCTCATCAGGTAAAATGGGAATGGGTCCGAGGCCATCAGGGACATATTGAAAACGAGCGTGCGGATCAATTAGCTGTTGCCGCCAGAGAACACATAGCCGCCAAGAAATAAGAGGACGTCATGACAGAAAATGTTGTTAAACGACAAGTGATTCTGGATACCGAAACTACCGGTATCAGCACTGCTGAAGATCATCGGATTATTGAGATTGGCTGTGTGGAAATGGTGAATCGTCGCCTGACAGGGCAAACATTTCACCAATATATCAATCCACATCGTGAAATTGATGCCGGTGCAATTGAAGTCCACGGCATTACCAATGAATTTTTAGCCGACAAACCCAGTTTTGAAGATGTTGCTGAAGACTTCTTACAATTCATTGATGGCGCTGAACTCATCATTCATAACGCCCCGTTCGATGTTGGCTTTATTGATCACGAACTGAAAAAGCTCAAAGGTGAAAAGCGCAGGGTCAATACCTTGTGCAGTGTATTAGACACCTTAAAAATGGCCAGAGACAAATATCCAGGCCAGAAAAATAATCTCGACGCCCTATGTAAACGTTATGACGTGGATAACTCAAACCGTGAGTTACACGGAGCCTTACTGGATGCTGAGATCTTAGCAGACGTTTATTTGGCCATGACCGGTGGGCAGGTTGCCATGCTGTTGGCGGCTGAGGAAGTGGAGCCCAAAACATCATCAGAGAATGAGACAGAAGAAATGCTTACAGCCGTTCCGCCAAGAAAACTCAGAGTTATCCGTGCCTCTGAAGAAGAACTTGCTGCGCATGAAGCAATGCTAGAGAAAGTGCAGAAAAGTAGTGGTGGGGAGTGTGTTTGGTTGAGAGAATCATAGTCTTTAAGACTTTTAGGGTTGTAGGTTGGGTTGAGGAACGAAACCCAACACGCTCGTTGAATTAAAGTATCGAAGCTGCCGCGGGGCGTTCATTTATTTTGCTTGCCCAAAATAAACGAACCAAACAAAAGGGCCCCCGATATTGCCTCGTCGCTAAAAATTCACTGCATTTTATGGCGTGGACACCAACTCGCTACGCTCAAACACGTGTCCACTTAACCCATAAAATGAAGCCAATTTTTAGCGGCAATAGACGGGAAGAAAAAATTCTCTCTTTCCCCATTTGTGCTGGCGAGGAGTGACATTTATTCAGGTCTGAGGGAGGCTAGTGTTTGATTCGTGGCATCCATGCCACTCCCCTTTGGGCGCCTCCGGCGTCCAAATTTGTTCCAGACAAATTTGTGAGCGTAGCGAGTTTTAGCCGACCGCCTGAATCAATGTTATGACGAGTGGAGCCGCAGGCCAGCACGGTGGGGTGCCCTAGGGTTGTTAGGGAAATGGGCAAGCATTTCCCTGACTCGCCATCAAGGCGAAACTAATGACTGATAACTCTGAAGATAAATCTCTGTGTATTGATGATGGTTTGTTTTTTTATACGTTGTCATTGAGGCGTGCGTTTATATTTGGACAAGCAGAATAAATGAACTCGGGCTTAGCCCGAAACTTTGAAGCTCTAATAATCAGATAACGCTTTGAATACAAGTAGAATCACAAAAAATCAATAAATTCCAAAGTTTTCCTTGAAATCAAAATTTTCACCCCCAGATTGACGGTCTGTGATTAGCAAACCGGAATGATTCAATCATGAGCAACGAAGAAATCGAAAAGCCAGATGTAGAAGCAAATGAGCAAGCTGATACTGAGGCATCAGCAGAAACTGAAAAAACGACTGAACAGTTACTGGAAGAAGCACAACAACAAGCCGAAGAAAACTGGAATCAAGTGTTATTGGCTCGCGCTGATCTGGAAAACGTTCGTCGTCGTCATGCACGAGACCTGGAAAACGCCCACAAACATGCTCTAGATAAGTTTGTGAATGAGCTTTTACCTATTTGTGACAGCCTTGAGCTTGGCCTGAATGCCGCCAAGTCAGAATCAGCTACTTTAGAGGCTGTACGTGATGGCATGAGTATGACGATGAAAATGTTACTCGACAATATTGGCAAGCTTGGTTTGGAACAGGTTGATCCCGTGGGCCAACCGTTTGACCCTGAATTACACCAGGCTGTGTCTATGCAACCCGCCGATGGCATTGAAGCCAACCATGTCATTAGCGTGATGCAGAAAGGTTATAGCTTTAACGGCCGTTTACTTCGACCTGCAATGGTTGTGGTCTCTCAATAAAAATAGGTTCGGGGCTTGAAATTTAAATTTTGCCCCCCAATTACATACCCGAAGGCTGCATAAATAGTCAGCAAGAATAAGATTGATGGAGTATAAAAATGGGAAAAATTATTGGTATTGACTTAGGAACAACAAATTCCTGTGTCGCAGTGATGGAAGATGGTAAAGCGCGCGTTATCGAAAACAGCGAAGGCGATCGCACTACGCCATCAATCATCGCTTTCACAAAAGATGATGAAGTATTGGTAGGTCAGTCTGCGAAGCGTCAAGCAGTTACTAACCCTAACAACACACTTTACGGTATTAAGCGTCTGATCGGCCGTAAATTTAAAGAAGATGTCGTTCAGCGTGATATCGACATGGTGCCATACAAAATTGTTGAAGCAGACAATGGCGATGCCTGGGTTTCTGTGAATGACAAAAAAATGGCGCCACCTGAAATTTCAGCTCGTGTTTTGATGAAAATGAAGAAAACAGCTGAAGAGTTTTTAGGTGAAGAAGTGACTGAAGCTGTTGTCACTGTACCTGCCTATTTTAACGACTCACAACGTCAGGCGACCAAAGACGCAGGTAAAATTGCCGGTCTTGAAGTGAAACGTATCATCAACGAACCAACCGCTGCAGCCTTGGCTTACGGTATGGATAAAAAACGCGGTGACTCTACCGTGGTTGTCTATGACTTAGGTGGTGGTACATTCGACGTATCAATCATCGAGATAGCGGATATTGAAGGCGAACACCAGTTTGAAGTATTAGCGACTAATGGTGATACATTCTTGGGTGGTGAAGACTTTGACCAACGCATCATTGATTATTTAGTTGCAGAGTTCAAAAAAGACCAAGGTGTTGATCTGGCAAAAGATCCACTGGCTCTGCAACGTCTGAAAGATGCGGCTGAAAAAGCGAAGATCGAGTTATCTTCAAGCCAACAAACAGATATCAACCTGCCTTACATCACTGCTGATGCATCAGGTCCTAAACACATGGAAATGCGTTTAACCCGTGCCAAGCTGGAATCACTGGTTGAAGACCTGATTTCACGCAGCATGGAGCCATGTAAAATGGCACTGAAAGATGCTGGCTTATCAACGTCTGAAATCAGCGATGTGATTTTGGTCGGTGGTCAAACCCGTATGCCTAAAGTACAGGAAGCGGTTAAAGACATGTTCGGTAAGGAGCCGCGCCGTGATGTGAATCCTGATGAAGCGGTAGCAGTGGGTGCGGCTATCCAAGCGGCTGTACTTTCTGGTGATGTCAAAGACGTATTATTACTTGACGTTACACCACTGAGCCTGGGTATCGAAACCATGGGTGGCGTGATGACCAAACTGGTTGAGAAAAACACCACGATTCCTACTAAAGCGAATCAAGTGTTCTCAACGGCAGAAGACAATCAGCCTGCAGTGACCATTCATGTGCTTCAAGGTGAGCGTGAAATGGCATCAGCGAATAAATCACTGGGCCGTTTTGACCTGGCGGACATTCCTCCAGCACCACGTGGTACACCACAAATCGAAGTGACATTTGATATTGATGCTAACGGTATTCTTAACGTATCAGCAGCGGATAAAGCCACAGGCAAAAAACAATCTATCGTGATTAAAGCCTCTAGTGGTTTATCAGATGAAGAAGTTGAGAAAATGGTGAAAGATGCAGAAGCGCATGCGGATGAAGATCGTAAATTCCATGAGCTTGTCACTGTACGTAACCAAGCTGATGCATTGATTCACGGCACAGAAAAATCACTTAAAGATTTAGGTGATAAAGTTGAGGCTGACGAAAAAGAAAAAATCGAATCAGCGATTGCCGCTTTACAAGAAGCCATCAAAGGCGAAGACAAAGACGACATTGAAGCGAAAACAACCGCTTTAAGTGAAGTCGCTGGCAAACTGGCAGAGCGTGCTTATGCTGAAAACGCGGAAGCTGGTGCTGCTGATGAGGGTCAAGCTGATGATGCGAAAGCCGGTGATGATGTTGTCGACGCAGAGTTTGAAGAAGTCGACGACGACAAGAAAAAATAATCTTTAACAAGATTATGTTGAGCATGGCAAACAGGCGTCAGGAATCTCCGGCGCCTGTTTTGTCGTTTTAGGTAGTTGGGAAAAAGAATAATGGCCAAAAAAGACTATTACGAAGTTTTAGAATTATCACGCACGGCGACTGAAGCTGAAATTAAAAAAGCCTACCGTCGCATGGCGATGAAATATCATCCGGACAGAAATCCTGATGATGCTGAAGCTGAGTCCAAGTTTAAGGAAGCCAAAGAAGCCTACGAAATTCTCTCTGACAGCCAGAAGCGTGCTGCTTACGACCAGTTTGGTCATGAAGGTGTCGACCAATCCATGGGCGGAGGCTTTAGAAGCAGTGGCGGCTTCAGCGATATTTTTGGTGATGTATTCAATGATATCTTTGGCGGTGGAGGTGGCGGCCGGCAACAAGCCTATCGTGGTGCTGATTTAAGATATCGACTTGATTTGTCATTGGAAGATGCTGTGGCGGGAACCACGGCGACTATTCGCATACCAGTCAATGTTGAATGTAACACCTGTGATGGTTCTGGTGCGAAGAAAGGGACACAACCCGTCACGTGTACTACCTGTGGTGGGCATGGTCAGGTTCGAATTCAGCAAGGTTTCTTTACCATGCAGCAAACCTGCCCACATTGTCGTGGTACCGGTAAGATGATCAAAGAGCCTTGTCCGGATTGTCATGGTGAAGGGCTGGTTCAAGAAGAGAAAACCTTACAGGTCAAAGTGCCTGCTGGTGTTGATACCGGCGACCGAATTCGACTCTCAGGTGAAGGTGAAGCGGGCACCCATGGTGCACCTGCTGGTGATCTTTACGTGGAAGTATCGGTAAATCGTCATGACGTGTTTACCCGTGATGGCACGAATTTATTCTGCGATGTACCTTTAAGTTTTGTCACTGCTGCGTTGGGTGGTGAAGTGGAAGTACCCACGCTGGAAGGTAAGGCTAATCTTAAGATCCCAGAGGGCACACAAACCGGACAACAATTCCGACTTAAAGGTAAAGGTGTGCAGTCAGTTCGTGGCGGCGCAACCGGTGATCTTTTATGTCGTGTTATCATCGAAACACCGGTGAAATTATCAAAGAAACAAAAAGAGTTACTGCAAGAGTTTGAGGGCGATCTGCAAGGCGGTGGTGAAAAGCATAACCCGAAACACAGCTCCTGGTTGGATGCGGTAAAACGTTTTTTTGAATAAGATGATGCGCTGTCATCACTAGGTGAAATGAAAAAGGAATAAATATGGCAACTAAGATTGCGATAAATGGCGCTGCCGGCAGAATGGGGCGTTGTCTGATTCAGGCTGTAGAGCAGACTGAGGGCTTAGCACTCAGTGCAGCGATCGATCGTGCCGATTCATCATTAATTGGGGCCGATGCAGGTGAAGTCGCAGGCGTTGGCAAGTTAGGTATTGCGATTAGCTCGGATATTGAGCAGGCCACAAAAGACTCCGACATCATTATTGATTTCACTTTGCCCGAAGTGACCATGGCTTTATTGCCGTTTTGTGTGGCTAATCAATGTCGACCTGTTATCGGCACAACGGGGTTTGATGCAGACCAAAAACAAGCCATCGACGATGCGGCTAAACAAGTTGCCACTATCCTGGCGCCGAATATGAGTGTTGGGGTGAACTTATCATTAAAACTATTAGATATGGCTGCCCGGGTATTGGGGGATGACGTTGATATCGAAATAGTGGAAGCCCACCATCGCCATAAGGTAGATGCACCGTCTGGAACGGCATTGCGTATGGGCGAAGTGGTGGCTGATGCCTTAGGCCGTGATTTGAAAACATGTGCGGTATATGGTCGTGAAGGCCGCACAGGTGAGCGTGACAGAGATACCATCGGTTTTGCGACAGTACGTGCTGGCGATATTGTTGGTGATCACACCGTTATGTTTGCGGCAGAAGGTGAGCGGGTTGAAATCACTCACAAAGCCTCAAGTCGTATGACGTTTGCTTTCGGTGCCATGCGGGCATCAAGCTGGTTAATGCAAAAACAAAATGGTTTGTTTGATATGCAGGATGTCTTGGGCTTGTCATAACATCACTTATTCATGCTGCTGTCACTTGCCCGATGTAGTAGCTGAATTTATTTTCTAATACCCTGCTTGATGCAGGGTATTGTACTTTTCTTTCAACTTGCTTATATAATCGAACCAACTTTTTAATAGGTTGGATTGATGGCACCACATGCTCAGATTCTTATAGTTGACGACGTCCCTGACAATATTCAGGTCGCTATGAGCTTACTGAGGGAAGACAGCTATGAGTTTTCCTTTGCCAATAGTGGTGAAAAAGCACTGTCAATTCTGCAAAACGATGATGCTGCGTTTGATCTGATTCTGCTCGACATCATGATGCCTGGCTTAGATGGCTATGAAACCTGTCAGCGTATAAAAAGCCAAACTCAACTCAAAGACATTCCAATAATTTTTCTCACCGCAAAAGCGGATGTGGATTCTATAGCCAGAGCTTTTAAAGTCGGTGGGGTCGATTATGTGACCAAGCCTTTTCATGCCGCCGAACTCCTTGCTCGTGTTAGAACGCATGTCCAGTTATATCAGACAAAAAAATGGCTTGAGCAGCAAAATATTGATCTGGAAACAAAATCCCGTTTTGCACAGGCGCGCTTATTATCTGAGTTAGAAAATAGCCAAAAAGAACTCATCTGGTTTCTAACTGAATTGATGGAATCCACATCAGATGAAACAGGTAAACACATTAGGCGAGTGGCTGAGATTTCTGCACTCTTGGCCAAACTGCATCCCACATTAAACGATACTGATGCCGATACTCTTTACCATGCCTCACCCATGCATGATATCGGCAAGATGACAGTCCCTCATGAGATTCTTCACAAGCCAGGAAAATATACGCCAGAAGAATTTGAGGTGATGAAATCGCATACGACAAACGCGTATAAATTATTATCAGGTTCCAAACGAAAATTAATTAAATCAGCCGCGATTATTGCCTATCAGCATCATGAAAAATGGGATGGGAGCGGTTATCCCCGTGGTTTAAAAGGATCTGACATACACATCTATGGGCGAATTGTTGCTCTGGCGGATGTATTTGATGCCTTGACTCATCAACGTTGCTATAAAACAGCTTGGACAGTTGATGATGCGGTTGCTTTCATCCAGGAACAGCGCGGTTATCACTTTGATCCTGAGTTAGTCGACTTGATGATAAGCCACCTCGATCAGTTTGCTGACATTGTTAAATAGATGCTTATAAGATGAATTATCCTTTAGTAACCACAAGAATGACATTAATCACAACGTTCATTCTGTTACTGAATTCAATCCTCATCTTCTATAGTCCAACTGTCCAATCCGCCGCGGAAACAGTCCGAGCTCAGTACCAATCACCTGTGCTATTAACGAAAGAAGAAATTGCCTGGATAGACACCCATCCTGAAATTATTGTGGGGGCCGGAAGTGAATGGCCACCTTATGATTTTGTGAATGAGAATAACCAATATATCGGTATTGCCAGGGACTATCTCAACATCGTTTCTTCATTAACAGGCTTAAAATTTACCTATGAAACGGAAGGCTCTTGGCGTGATCATCTAAAACAGTTTGTTGATGGAGAGATTGATTTATTACCTGCAGTATTTATGACGCAGGAAAAAATGGCTTATATGACATTCTCCAGTCCGTATCATGAGGCTGTTGAATATTTTTTTATTCGTAATGACATTAAACTCGACAATAAAAACTCGCTGGATGGATTGCGAGTGGCTTTACCAAAAGATGACTCCAGGATTAGTACGATCAAACGCTATTTCCCCAAACTTAATATCATTGAAACCGGCTCATCAGATGAGGCTATTCACTTAGTTGTGAATGGCGACGCCGAACTGTTATACGACACTTATGCTGTTTTGAGCTACAAACTTGATAACAAAGCTATTTTGAATATCGAACCATTACAGTCGACACGCTATTTAGGGAGTGAGAATCTCTACATGGCTACGCAAAAATCAGAGCCGATGTTGTCATCCATTATTGATAAAGCTTTACTTGCGATATCAGCAGTACAGAAACGTAGTATCGATGATAAATGGTTTAAACGAAATATTACCGATGAGGCCGTATCGAAGAATATTATTTTGTCACCGAGTGAACAATTCTGGTTAAACGAGCATAAAACAATTCGCTTAACCGGTGACCCTAACTGGTTACCATATGAAGCCTTTGATAAAGATGGAAATTATATCGGTATTGTTGCTGAGTATTTGCAACTGATAGAAAACAAACTGGGCATCACTATTGAGTACGTGCCTACTTCCACTTGGGCAGAGTCAATTGAGCTTATTAAAGCAGGTAAGGTCGATATGATTTCAGAAACCAGTGATTCAACACTGGGTCAGTTTCTGACCTTTACCAGGCCATATTTAAACAGTCCAATAGTCATTGTCATGCGTGATGATAATGTTTATGTCGAAAATATCTCGTCAATAAAAAAGAAAAAAATTGCCGTGATTCATGAATATGGCTATGTAGATAATATTCGTAGTCAGTATCCAGATATCAACTTTATTGAAGTCATGTCGATTCAAGAGGGTTTGACTGCCGTGTCTACTGGAAAAGTAGATGCATTAATAGCCACACTGGCTCAGGCCAGTTATCACATTGCCGAAATGAGTATCAACAACATACGCATAGTAGGGGAAACCGGCTTCAAAACCTCATTGGCATTTGGTTTTAGCGAGGCTTATCAACCGATGGTTAGCCTTTTTAACCGGGCCTTTAATGCTATCTCACTCGCAGATAAGCAACGCATACTTGATGAGTGGGGGAAAGATAAATATGCGGCGATTGTCGATTACAGTTTGATGTTGAAAATTGTGATCTTGTTTTTAGTTGTGGTGGCTTGGATTTTATTCTGGAATAGAAAACTAGCCGCTCAAGTCCGCTTACGTGAGGCTGCCGAAGCACAAACAAAAACCTTGATTGATCATATGCCCTTACAGATTGCCGTGACACATTTTGACGGTCAGATCATCACCGCTAACCCTCAGGCATTATTAGACTACAACATGCAGCTGGATGAATTACCTCAGTTTAATATTCTGAGTTTTTATTCGAACCCGAAACAACGTGAAGAAGTACTTAATGAGATAAAAACCCAAGGGTTTGTGGATCAAAAGATCGTCGAATTCAAAAAAATGGACGGTGAAGAACGCTCGATGATGGTATCTATTATGCCCATCAAATACCAGGGGCAGGAGGCGTTATTAGGTATCGCTGTAGATATGACGGATCGGATCGAGATGGAGGCTCAACTCGTCGAGGCGAAGGAAAAAGCGGAAGTGGCTAACCGTACAAAATCTGAGTTTCTTGCCAATATGAGCCATGAAATCCGGACGCCGATGAATGCCATTATTGGCTTTACTGAGTTGCTCTATGAGCAGGTTAAAGACAATAAGTTGAAATCCTATGTAAAAACGATTCAGTCGGCTGGCAATGATTTAATGTTATTAATTAATGACATTTTGGATTTATCCAAAATCGAAGCCGGAAAACTCGACATACAATATGCTGCCACCAACCCACATGTCTTGTTTGAAGAGTTATCGCATATATTCAGTGTGCCATTACGGAATAAAGGTGTTGAACTGATTCTGGAAGTCGATTCAGACATTCCTCATAGTCTGATGCTGGATGTGGTTCGTCTGCGTCAGGTATTACTCAACTTACTGGGAAATGCGGTTAAATTTACTCAGTCAGGTCGAATAACGATGCGGGCAAGTGTCGAGAGCGCTGTGGGTAGTCATCTAAAATTACGAATTGATATTGAAGATACTGGTTTAGGCATACCTGAGGATCAGTTAGATCGAATATTTGAAGACTTTCATCAAACGCCTGGCCAGGACAATGCAAAATTTGGCGGAACGGGTCTCGGTTTATCCATTTGTAGTCGTCTGATTAAACTAATGGGTGGAGCTCTCACAGTGAAAAGTGAAGTAGGTAAGGGGTCTACTTTTACGGTGCATCTGAATAACGTTGTCGTCGCATCAATTGCGGCTGATTCAAGCTTGAAGCAGTACTCGGCATCTTCACTGCCTGTGTTTTCACCTGCAACTATTCTTGTGGTGGATGATATTGAAGATAACCGTCGTTTGGTCACGGAAAGCTTTTCCTCTTCTGCGCTAGAGATTGTAGAAGCTGAAAATGGTAAAGAGGCCGTTGCAGCCGTAAAAGCCCAAGGTATTGATTTGATTCTGATGGATCTGCGTATGCCTGTGATGGATGGGTATCAGGCGGCAGAGAAAATTAAAGCGGAATTCAATATCCCGATCATCGCCCTGACAGCATCTGTAATGAAAGATGACTTCGAACGTCTTAAATCAGAGCATTTTGATGACCATATCCGTAAGCCGGTCAAAAAGTCTGAACTTTACAGCAAGCTGGCAGAATTTTTAGAACATGAAGCTTCGATACCTGACGGATCTGAAGAGACTCGCGGCCTGACATTGTCCGATCATGAAATGGCCGTATTACCAGTGATCCTTAGCTTTATGGAGAGCAAAATGCCGATTTGGAAAATGGTCAATGAAAGCAACAATATGAGTGAAATTAAACGTTTTGCTGCTGATCTGAAGCAAATCGCAGAGAAAGAAACATTCACGCCATTAGCTCATTACGCGCAACAGCTTCTAGAAAAAGTGGAAGTCTTTGACATTGAGGGCATGACCGAACTGTTGACAGACTACCCTTCTCTTTATCAGCAACTTAGCCAGTCTGCTTAATATTTCTGTGCTCTGAGTTTCGCCACTTCGGCACCCGAGACATCTCCTGCTCTGAGTCTTATTTCGGTCAGTAACTGCCAGAAACGCTTAAGCAGTACATTATTACCAGATGATAAGGAGACACCTTTAAGCGCGACCTGTTCTGCAAGGTCATAATCTTCCAGACTCATATGTGTCTGAGCGAGTGAGTAATACACTTTAGGATCCCGCGGTGCTATACGTTGCGCACGCTGCAAGTTGTTTTGTGCGCCCCGTAAGTCACCACTTACTCTCGCTTGTTCCGCTTTATCCAGTAACGCCACGACAGCAGGACTTTGTTTTATCGGTGTTTGTACCTGGGGGGATGGTGCTGGCTGAGCAGATCTTGGCTGTTCAGGAGTGACATCCTCTACTGGCGGGTAAGTAGGTGTTTCCGGCGGCTGTGGCAGCGTCGGTTCGCTGCTTCGATCATCCACGGGTGGTTGAGATGGCTGGTAAGGTGTCGTCGAACATGCCGCAAGCATACTTAACATCAAACCCGTCATGAAAAAGCGTAAAGCAGAATTTGTCATTGTTAACCCTTATTGAAACCAATCTTTAATCCAGTCCAGTGACCGAGTCACCGGATTAGATTGCTGTCCTGGCTGAGTGACACATTCAGACATCTCGACAGGCTCTGTTCCCGAGATGAAAGGCAGTTGTCGGGAATGTTCACATTCTTGAGCGGATAAAAAGCCCGTTTGTGTGTCTATCCAGAGCCATTTTATATCGTCAGGCAATGGTGCCTCAAACGATTCCAGAGGCTGACTCCTCATAAAGTTTTTCCAGACACGCAACGCTCCGCCTGAACCGGTGAATGGTAAGGGGGAATTATCATCCTGACCAAGCCATACCACGGCGAGACGATTATTGCTGAAACCCGCAAACCAGCTATCTCGTTGATCATCGGTTGTGCCCGTCTTACCGGCAGTATTGATATGACTGGGTAAGCTGGAGTAAATGCTGGCAGCCGTGCCACTGTGAGTGACTTCTTGCATGGCTGTTTGAATCAGATAAACATCATCTGCATCGATAGTCTGACGCAGTTGGAATGGATAGCTGGATAGCGCTTCACCTTGACTGTCTGTGACCGTGCGAATAGCTCGGGCAGGGGTCTGAAAACCATTGGCAGCAATGGTTTGATACATTGTCGCGACTTCAAGCGGAGATAAGCCCTGAGCACCTAATAAGAGCGAGGGGTAGGCATCGAGCTGACGTTTAATGCCTAATCGGTTCAACGTATTAATGACCTCATCCAAACCTGCTTCCATTCCAAGGCGAACGGTAGCTATGTTGTAAGAGTGGGCTAAGGCATCAATCAGTAAAACATCCTCATGGGATTGTTTGCTGAAGTTTTGTGGTTTCCATGTTTGACCATTGGGAAGTGTCAGAGTGAAGCTTGAATCATCCACCATACTGGCCAGTGTTTTACCTTGTTCTAAGGCTGTTAAATACACGGCAGGTTTTACCAACGAGCCGATGGGGCGTACAGAGTCCAATGCGCGATTAAAGCCTTTATAACGTGTATTTTTGTCACCGATGACCGCTAGGACTTCACCCGTTTGTGGGTCTGTCACTACCATACTGCCCTGTAGCGATTTTAATTTAGAGCCATGGTGTTGTTGCAGACTCGCAATGGTGGATTTTAAAGATGACTCAGCATGACGTTGAGTGATCGGATCCAGGCTGGTATAGACCCGTAGCCCTTCTGAGTTCAGATCTTCATCACGATAATCACGACGTAACTGTCTTTTCACTAAGTCCAAAAAGGCTGGATACGCTTCTTTTAAAAGTGTACCTTTCTCGACAACATCAAGGTTGGCGTTTCTCGCTTGCTGATATTGTTGTTGTGTAATTTTATCTTGCTCATATAACACTTTTAGCACCAGATTGCGTCGATTCTTTGCCCGCTCAGGGTGGCGTCTTGGGTCGTAATAAGAAGGCCCCTTCACTAGGCCGGCAAGTAATGCTAACTGATGCAGTTTTAACTCTTGTAGCGGTTGTGCGAAAAAGTAATGTGCACCCAAACCAAAACCATGAATGGCTCGTGCGCCATCTTGTCCCAGATAGACTTCATTCAGATAGGCTTCCAAAATGTCATCTTTGTCGTAGTGCAGCTCTAACAATAAAGCCATCGGAATTTCGAGTAGCTTTCTAACCAGACTACGGTCAGAGGTGAGATAGAAGTTCTTAATAAGCTGTTGAGTCAGGGTACTACCGCCCTGAACAAAACTACCAGCCTTAATATTGGCAACCATAGCTCGGGCTATGCCTTTGGGGGAGATGCCATGATGCTGGTAAAAATCTCTGTCTTCGATAGCGATTAAAGCTTCGCTCAACATCGGAGGGGCATCTTTTAACTGAATAAGATCCCGGTCTTCATTATTAAGTGGGTAGATGCCTCCTATCAGAACAGGTTCAAGGCGAACCAGTGGCACATCCTGACCTTGATAATCTCTTAGGCGTGTTACACCTTCAGCATTAAAGTCGAGAATGAGTTTTCTTGCCGGCTCCATGCCATCGCTAAAACGAAAGCCACGAGTGGCGATGATGGCCTTCGATGAGGAGAAGGCGGCCTGGCCAGGCTGTGCGGCTTTTGAACGAAATTGATACCCTAACCCTTTTAATTCAATTTTCAGGTCGGAGAGTGAGAGCGGAGCCCCAGCATACAACTCTAATGGGCGAGCATATACCTTGGCAGGAACAGCCCAGCGCTTGCCTTCAAACTGACTACGAATCTGAACATCAAGGAATAGGGTTAATAATCCAAGTAGAACCAGTAGAGTAAAAGCAATTTTCAGCAAACTTGAGCGGCTGATAAACCCCGTTTGTTTTTTTCTACGTGGTGATTTTTTTGAGCGGGTACGCTTTTTAGAGGGCGCTTTTTTTGAGCCATGAAATTCTCAGCTAGGAAATGAACCTGATTAAAGGTAGTAATTCAATAAATACATTAAAACATGATGTTGGCATGAAGTGATAACAGTTCACCTTAATATGCGATGTTCAGCTTGAGGCGATCAAAGAAACCGCGCAGTGCCAGAAATTGTTCTATTTCTGCTGCGATTGGCTGAGAGGAATTTCATCGGTGCCTCATCTAAGTCATTACTTTTTTTACAGATCATCGCAAAGGGCAAGGCTAAAAATCGCTGACAGCTTCATTTCGCATTATGTAAATTGTCTGGTAATATGCAGAACTCCAAAAGAGTTTCATGCGTCGTTTTTCATCTTAAACGACATAAAGTATAACTGTAGTGAGCGTTTATGGCTTTAGAGACACCAGTCTGTGAATTTGGTTTGCCTGCTGTGGATTTTTCTCTGCCAGGAACAGACGGTAAAATCTGGACATTAGAAGACTGTCGTGGTGAAAATGGATTGTTAGTTATGTTCATTTGTAACCATTGCCCTTATGTAAAAGCGGTAATAGATAGATTGGTACGTGATACGAATGAGTTGAAAGCATTAGGTATCAATTCTGTCGCGATTATGTCTAATGATGTGAACGAGTACCCTGAAGACGCGTTCGACAATATGAAACAGCTTGCGATACAGCAAGCGTTCTCATTTCCATATCTGTACGACGAAACACAACAGGTTGCCCAGGCTTATGGTGCAGTCTGCACACCCGATTTTTTTGGTTATAACAGTGATTTGCAACTACAATATCGCGGTCGTTTGGATGCCAGTAGAAAAGAAGCCGCAGCATCTGATGTCAGACGAGATTTGTTTGAAGCAATGAAACAAGTGGCAGAAACAGGCCACGGCCCAGAAAATCAAATACCTAGTATGGGTTGCTCGATCAAATGGCGGGCAGCTTAATTTTTTTAATAGGAGAATGTAGATAATGGCTACACGTAGACATTTAGCTAATGCAATCCGTGCGCTCAGCATGGATGCAGTACAAAAGGCAAACTCGGGTCACCCCGGTGCGCCTATGGGTATGGCAGATATTGCCGAAGTGTTATGGAATGACCATTTAAAACACAACCCAAATAACCCAAATTGGGCTGATCGTGACCGTTTCATCCTATCTAATGGTCACGGTTCAATGTTGATTTATTCATTGTTGCATTTGTCAGGTTATGACTTGCCAATGGATTCACTCAAAACATTCCGTCAATTACATTCACAATGTGCAGGTCACCCAGAGTATGGTTATGCACCAGGTGTTGAAACAACAACAGGTCCATTAGGTCAAGGTATCACCAACGGTGTTGGTTTTGCGATGGCTGAAAAACTGATGGCTGATCAATTCAACAAGCCAGGTCATGACATCGTTAACCACCACACTTATGTCTTCATGGGCGATGGTTGTTTAATGGAAGGTGTTTCTCATGAAGCATGTGCTCTTGCTGGTACATGGGGTCTGGGTAATCTGATCGCATTCTGGGATGACAACAACATCTCTATCGACGGTCACATTGATGGCTGGTACACAGATGACACTGTTAAACGTTTCGAAGCTTACGGCTGGCACGTTCAATCAGTAGATGGTCACGACTCTGATGCAATCAATGCAGCTATTGAAGCAGCGAAAAAAGTGACTGACAAACCGTCATTGATTTGCTGTAAAACCATCATTGGTTTCGGTTCACCAAACAAATCTGCTAGCCATGATTGTCATGGTGCGGCATTAGGTGAAGAAGAAGTTGCATTAACTCGTAAAGAGTTAGGTTGGGACTACGAACCTTTTGTTATTCCTGAAGACGTTTATGCGGGTTGGGATGCGAAAGCGAAAGGTGATGCTGCGGAAGCTGAATGGAACAAAAAATTCGACGCTTATGCTGCTGAATACCCAGAATTAGCTGCTGAATTTAAACGCCGCATGGCAGGTGAATTACCCGCTGACTGGAAACAATTCACAGATAAAATGATCGCTGATTTCAACGATAAAGCAGAAAGCGTTGCTTCACGTAAAGCATCACAAAACGTTATCACTGCTTTAGCACCTGAATTACCAGAATTTATCGGTGGTTCTGCTGACTTAACAGGTTCTAATCTGACAAGCTGTTCAAGCTTCAAACATGTTTCTGGTAAAGAGTCAGGTAACTACATTTCATACGGTGTTCGTGAGTTTGGTATGTATGCCATCATGAATGGTATGGCACTGCACGGTGGTTTACTGCCTTACGGTGGTACGTTCCACATGTTCTCTGACTATGCTAAGTCTGCACTGCGTATGGCGGCATTGATGAAACAACGCACAATCGCTATTTTAACTCATGACTCTATCGGTCAGGGTGAAGACGGTCCTACTCACCAACCAATCGAAAACACAGCAGGTCTGCGTTACATTCCTAACATGGATGTATGGCGTCCTTCTGATGAAACTGAAGTGGCTGTTGCTTGGGTTGCTGCGGTTGAACGTAAAGATGGTCCTTCAAGCTTAGTATTAAGCCGTCAAGGTATTCCTGGTCGTAAACACGACACAGCTGACTTTGAAGGTATCCGTAAAGGTGCTTATGTTCTGTCTGAAGCAGAAGGCGGCGCAGCGGATGTCATCATTATCGCGACAGGTTCTGAAGTTGACTTAGCGGTTAAAGCACAAGAAGAACTGAAAGCTGACGGTGTGAAAGCACGCGTTGTTTCTATGCCTTCAACTAACGTGTTTGATCGTCAAGACCAAGCTTACAAAGACAGCGTATTAACACCAGGTGTTAAACGTGTATCTGTTGAAGCGGGTGTGACTGACTTCTGGCGCAAGTATGTTGGCCTGGAAGGTGGTGTTGTTGGTATCGACACATTTGGTGAATCTGCGCCAGGTGGTGTGTTGATGAAACACTTCGGCTTCACCGTTGAAAATGTCGTTAAGACAGTTAAATCAGTACTGTAATTATTACTGGTTTAGAAATGAAGTAAAGAGATTGAACCAGTGGGCATCTGCTCACTGGTTTTCTCTCTCTAAAGCTCGAAAGTCTAATAAGTGAAATTTCAAACTGAGATTTCAGTTCTTAGACAGACGGATATAGTGATAGGGGACTAAGCATGACGATTAGAGTCGGTATAAACGGTTTTGGCCGTATTGGTCGCATGGCGTTTCGTGCAGCCATCAAAGATTTTACAGATATTGAAGTGGTCGCTATCAATGATTTGTTAGATCCAGAGTATCTGGCCTACATGCTCAAATATGATTCTGTACATGGTCGCTTCCATGGTGAAGTCGAAGTCAGAGACGGCAACCTGGTGGTCAATGGTAAAACTATTCGCATTACTGCCGAACGTAACCCAGCAGACTTAAAATGGGATGAAGTCGGCGCTGATCTAATCATCGAATGTACAGGTTTTTTCCTGACTGAAGAAAGTTGTCAGGCACATATTGAGGCGGGTGCTAAAAAAGTAGTGCAGTCTGCGCCATCAAAAGATCACACCCCGATGTTTGTTTTCGGGGTTAATCACAAAGATTATGACGGTCAGTCAATTGTGTCTGCCGCATCCTGTACAACCAATGCCCTAGCGCCTGTTGCCAAAGTATTACACGATAGCTTTGGTATTAAGCGCGGCTTGATGACCACCGTCCACGCGGCGACAGCGACTCAAAAAACAGTCGATGGCCCATCAATGAAAGATTGGCGTGGTGGTCGTGGCATTTTAGAAAATATCATCCCATCATCAACTGGTGCTGCGAAAGCGGTCGGTAAAGTTCTACCTGATTTGAATGGCAAATTAACGGGTATGGCTTTCCGTGTGCCCACGTCAGACGTCTCTGTTGTGGATTTGACGGTTGAACTGGAAAAAGACGCAAGCTACGACGATATCTGCACAGCGATGAAAGCAGCCTCAGACGCTGAATTAAAAGATGTACTCGGTTATACAGATGAAAGCGTAGTATCAACAGACTTCCGTGGTCATACTGCGCCTTCTAACTTTGATGCGGGTGCGGGTATCGCACTGGACAAGACCTTCGTAAAAGTGGTTGCATGGTATGACAATGAATATGGTTATACTTGCAATATGATGCGTCTTGTTCAATACGTCGGTCGTTAATTCATTCTTTTTCCAATAAAAAAACGAAGGCTTTCTGAATCCAGAAAGCCTTTTTTTATGGTCAAACTGTTCTAGAACGTTATACTTTGTGATGAAAGTCACAATTTTAATTATTCACGAGGAAAATCATCATGTCTGTAATCAAGATGGCTGATCTGGATTTGGCGGGTAAGCGTGTACTGATTCGCCAGGATCTCAATGTGCCACTGAAAAAAGGTGTGGTTGCTGATGGCACCCGAATTCATGCTTCATTGCCTACTATCGAAATGGCATTAAAAGCAGGTGCAAAAGTCATGATCATGTCACACCTTGGCAGACCCACTGAAGGTGAATACGAACATCAATACTCATTGGCGCCGGTAGCCAATTATTTATCTGCTTTATTAGATCGCCCGGTGCGACTTGAACAAAACTGGTTGGAACCCGAGTTCATTCCTGTTGAAGCGGGTGAAGTCGTACTTTGCGAAAATGTGCGATTTAATAAGGGTGAAAAGGCGAATGATGAAGCCTTATCTCGTCGCATGGCGAAGTTATGTGATGTGTTTGTGATGGACGCGTTTGGCACCGCCCATCGTGCTCAGGCTTCGACTCATGGTGTGGCGAAGTATGCGCCCATTGCTTGTGCTGGTCCACTACTGGCAACAGAATTGGAGGCACTGGCTAAGGCATTAGATAATCCAGCAAGACCACTTGTCGCCATTGTGGGTGGCTCAAAAGTATCAACAAAATTAACCGTTCTAGAATCATTATCAAAAAAAGTGGATCAGCTTATCGTCGGCGGCGGGATAGCCAACACCTTTATTGCAGCCGAAGGTTATCAAGTGGGTAATTCACTTTATGAAGAAGATTTGATTGATACCTGTAAAAAATTACGCGCAGAAGCCCAAAATCGTGGCGGGGATATTCCGGTCCCTGTTGATGTCGTATGTGGAAAGCACTTTGCTGAGAATGCAGAAGCTGAAACCAAAAAAGTGGCTGATATTGTGGCTGATGACATGATTTTTGATATTGGTCCAAAATCTGCCGCTGCTTTAACAGAAATTTTAAAAAATGCCGGTACCATTGTTTGGAACGGTCCTGTGGGTGTATTTGAATTTAATCAGTTTGGTGAAGGTACAAAAGAAGTCGCGATGGCCATCGCTGAGTCTGATGCATTTTCTATTGCTGGTGGTGGTGATACATTAGCGGCAGTGTCTAAATATAAAATTTGTGACGATATTTCTTATATTTCAACCGGTGGCGGTGCATTTCTAGAGTTTCTTGAAGGCAAGAAGTTACCTGCTGTTGATATTCTGGAGCAGCGCGCCGCACAATCATAAAGGAGTTTCATGTGACGGCCATAAGACGAACAAAAATTGTTGCGACTTTAGGGCCGGCCACACAAAGCCCTCAAGTACTGGATGCGATGATCGCAGCCGGAATGAATGTGGTCAGGCTCAACTTTTCTCATGGTGAGTCTGACACACACCTTGCACTTGCTGAGCTTGTCAGAGAGCGTGCCCGTTTGCAGAATAAACAAGTCGGTATTCTGGCTGATCTGCAGGGGCCTAAAATTCGTATTTCTCGATTCAAGCAAGGGTCGGTAGTACTGGAGGAGGGAGCACCTTTCATTCTGGATGCCCAGCTTGGCAAAGAGGATGGAAACGAACAACAAGTCGGTATCGACTACAAAGCGCTACCACGAGACGTCAAAGCGAAAGATACCTTGCTGTTAGATGACGGTAGAATCGTGTTACGAGTGGATACGGTCGATGCACATAAAATTCATACAACAGTGAGTTTTGGTGGCGTTCTCTCCAATAACAAGGGTATCAACCGTCTTGGTGGCGGCCTTTCTGCAAAAGCCTTAACAGATAAAGATAAACAAGACATAAAGACTGCTGCCAGTATGCAGGCGGATTACCTTGCCGTGTCTTTCCCTCGCTCAGCTGATGATATTCATCAGGCCAGACAATTGTTACGTGATGCAGGCGGCTATGGTGCCATCGTGGCAAAAATCGAACGTGCCGAAGCCGTTGAGGCGATTGACGAAATTATTGCGGCGACGGATGCGATTATGGTGGCGCGCGGTGATCTGGGGGTGGAGATGGGCGATGCCGCATTACCGCCTATTCAGAAACGTATCATCGGTCTGGCTCGTAAGAAAAACTGCCTGACCATCACTGCCACACAAATGATGGAATCCATGATCACCAATCCGATTCCGACCAGGGCAGAAGTCTTTGATGTGGCTAATGCCGTACTGGATGGCACGGATGCCGTGATGCTATCCGGAGAAACCGCTGTAGGTAAAAACCCGATCAAAACCATAGCAGCGGTTGACCGTGTCTGTCTTCAAGCTGAACTGGAGCGTGAGATACGGGTATCACGACACCGGATAGACTCACACTTTGAACGCATGGATGAAGCCATCGCGATGGCTGCGATGTATACTGCAAATCATCTTGATGTCAAAGCGATCGCGGCGTTGACAGACTCAGGAGCGACCACATTATGGATGTCCAGAATTAGTTCAGGCATCCCCATCTTTGCCCTGACGCCTCACGAAAAAACGGCACGAAAAGTCACCTTATATCGAGGTGTATATCCGTTGGAATTTGATGTAGAACATCACGACCATGCACGGATGAATAAAGAGATGATTAATGAACTTGTGCGCCGGGGTGTCGTTGCTGAGGGGGATATTGTCATCATAACCAAAGGTGATCTTGAAATTCAGGGCAGCACCAATGCCATGAAAATTGTCAGGGTGGGAGATATGGCTGAACCCAGACAGATAGACTAAGCTCACCTCAAAATAAATTTTTCTTTACAGGAGGCTTTATGGCCCTGATTACGTTGCGACAATTATTAGACTATGCAGCTGAACATGATTTTGCTGTTCCCGCATTTAATGTCAGTAATATGGAGCAAGTACATGCCATCATGCAAGCGGCTGACAAGGTAGATAGTCCGGTGATCATGCAAGCCAGTGCTGGCGCCAGAAAATATGCCGGTGAGCCATTTTTACGTCACTTGGTACTCGCAGCAGTTGAAGCCTATCCTCATATTCCTATCGTTCTGCATCAGGATCATGGGGCCAATCCGGATATTTGTATTCGCTCGATTCAGTCAGGTTTTACCTCTGTGATGATGGATGGCTCTTTACGTGAGGACATGAAAACGCCTTCAGACTTTGAATACAACAGTCAGGTAACAAAAACGGTGGTCGATATTGCCCACGCTTGTGGTGTGTCTGTTGAGGGGGAATTGGGCTGTCTAGGCTCGCTGGAAACAGGCATGATGGGCGAAGAAGATGGTCATGGTGCTGATTCAGCCTTAGACCACAGTCAATTACTGACGGATCCTGAAGAGGCAGTGGAATTCGTCAAAGTCACTCAGGTAGATGCTTTAGCTGTGGCTATTGGCACCAGTCATGGTGCTTATAAATTTACACAACCACCGACAGGCGACGTGCTCGCCATTAGCCACTTAAAAACATTGCAACAAAAATTACCTGATACGCATTTTGTGATGCATGGTTCAAGCTCTGTGCCGCAAGATTGGCTGAAAATCATTAATACACACGGTGGTGATATTGGCCAAACCTATGGTGTGCCAGTGGAAGAAATTGTTGAAGGTATTCAATATGGCGTGCGTAAGGTGAATATCGATACCGATTTGCGTATGGCATCAACGGGATCCATTCGTCAGTTTCTCACTGATGAACACAATAAAGCTGAATTTGATCCAAGAAAATTCTTTAAAGCAGCTACTCAAGCTATGCAAACAATTTGTGAAGCGCGTTATCAGGCGTTTGGCAGCGCAGGTCATGCTAGCAAAATTGTGCCTGTTTCCTTAGGCAAAATGGTTGAAAGATACGGCTAATGCTTGATAACAGTTTGTTTGTCAGTGATTTGCATTCGCTATGACAGGCATAAGATTGAATGCTATTTTCCTCATTAAACAATCAGTTGCGAGCCTTAGGCCAGAATACGGTAAACTACCTGTTTTTGGGTAGGGAATGTTGTTCGTGCATCAAATAATTGCTATTGCCGCAGGTGGTGCAGTGGGTGCCGTACTGAGGTTTGTTGTTTCCAATGGTGTCTATCGTATTTTAGGCCGGGACTTTCCATATGGCACGTTGGCTGTTAATGTGCTCGGTTCTCTACTGATGGGGCTTCTCTTCATTATCTTTATCGAGAGAGAGTTAGGCATGACGGAATGGCGTTCTGCCATTTTAATTGGGTTACTTGGTGCTTTTACAACGTTTTCGACATTTTCAATGGAAACCATGGCTCTGCTTGAAGCCGGCGATGTGACCAAGGCGATGCTAAATGTACTTCTTAGCGTTTTACTCTGCCTGATGGCGACATGGGTAGGATTGAGCTTGGGGAGACAGTTATGAGTCGGATAGATGTCACGATGGTGCGAGTGTACCTGGCTGAAGGACGCGATCATGGCGATAGCGTTATAAAGTTATTGGAAAACTCAGATATTAAAGGTTTTACCGTGTTTCGCGGGATTGCTGGATTGGGTGCTGAACATCAATTGCATAAAGCGTCGTTATTGGATTTATCACCCGAGTTACCCTTAGTGGTCGAGTTTTTTGATTCCCCACAAAAAGTAGAAAAAATTATCACACAGCTAGAAAGTATGGTTAAGCCAGATCATATTGTGAGCTGGACGGCACAATCTGGAAAATAAAAGAATGTTAGATCCTAAGTTATTAAGAAATGAAACTGAACAGGTGGCTGAGCAATTAGCCCGTCGAGGCTTTGATTTAGATGTTGCCCTGTTAGCAAAACTCGAAGAAGAACGAAAACAGGCCCAACTTGAAGCTCAGGAGTTACAAACTGAACGAAACAGTCGTTCTAAAAATATTGGTAAAGCCAAGGCCGCGGGTGAAGATATCTCGCCATTACTTAAAGAGATCGAAGATTTAGGTGATCGCCATAAAGCGTCTGAATCACGATTGAATGAAGTATTGGCGCAGTTAGAACAGATCGCCATGGGAATACCTAATATTCCACAAGCTGATGTGCCTGCCGGTCAAGATGAGAGTGAAAATCAGGAAGTCTTGCGTTGGGGAGAGCCACGTCAGTTTGATTTTGAACCAAAAGATCATGTTGATCTGGGTGCAACTTTAGGCATGGACTTTGATACCGCAGCAAAAATTAGTGCTGCCCGTTTTGTGACTTTATCAGGGCCTTTAGCTAAGTTACAACGTGCTTTAACGCAATTTATGCTGGATCTACATAGTGAGCAGCATGGTTACACTGAAACCTATGTGCCTTACTTGGTCAATGCAGACTCTTTAAGAGGAACGGGGCAGTTACCTAAATTTGAAGAAGATCTGTTCAAAGTGAATGATGGTGAGTTTTATCTTATTCCCACAGCTGAAGTGCCTGTCACTAATATTGTTCGTGACAGCATTTCTGAAGATGCTTCTCTACCATTGAAATTTGTTGCTCACACACCCTGTTTCAGAAGTGAGGCCGGTTCATACGGTCGTGATGTGCGCGGGTTAATTCGTCAGCATCAGTTTGAAAAAGTTGAGTTGGTACAAATCGTTCGCCCAGAGGATTCAGCAGCTGCACATGAAGAATTAACTGCACATGCTGAGAAAGTATTGCAGCTATTAGATTTACCTTATCGCAAGGTGAATCTGTGCACGGGTGACTTAGGATTTTCTTCAACAAAAACTTATGATCTGGAAGTCTGGTTGCCAAGTCAACAGACGTACCGAGAGATTTCATCTTGTAGTAATTTTGGTGATTTCCAGGCACGTCGTTTACAAGCTCGCTGGCGCAACCCTGCGACAGGTAAACCTGAGTTGGTTCACACGTTAAATGGTTCAGGTCTGGCCGTTGGTCGAACTCTGCTGGCGTTGATGGAAAATCATCAACAAGCGGATGGTTCTGTCCTCATTCCTGAGGCATTACGTGCATATATGGGCGGTCAGGACAGTATTCGTGTTTGAGTTTAGTCTGGTCCAGAAAATCATTATCTGGGCGATACCTGTATTATTTGCCATCACGGTTCATGAAGTTGCACATGGCTGGGTAGCACTAAAATTAGGTGACAGAACAGCACAAATGTTGGGAAGGCTCACACTCAACCCATTCAAACATATTGATCCTATCGGTACTGTGCTGGTTCCCGGCTTATTATTGCTGCTCGGTGGCTTTGTGTTTGGCTGGGCAAAACCCGTACCGGTGAGCTATCAGAATCTGCATCAGCCCAAGCGCGATATGGCTTGGGTGGCTGCAGCAGGTCCCGCTGCTAATTTTATTATGGCGGTGATATGGGCCATCGTTGCCAAGCTAGGATTAATGTTAATCCATGCTGATATCAGTCTGGGGCAGCCAATGATGTTTATGGGCGTGGCAGGCGTATTAATCAATACAATGTTAATGATGCTTAATTTACTGCCTATTCCACCCCTCGATGGTAGCCGTGTGTTATCGAGTTGGTTACCAGGGCCGGTGGCTTATAAATTCAGCAGAATAGAACCTTATGGTTTCTTTATTTTGTTGGGACTACTTTATTTCGGTATTTTAAGTTTGATTTTATGGCCATTGGTCAGTGCAATGCTCAATTTGCTGGTGATGGTGTTTGGTTTACCAGCTCAAATATTCAGTATTTTATAGTTAGCTAATTAAGGCTTATCAGGAGAACATTTTGGATACGGTTGCAATACAGTCCCGTCGCATTGTTTCAGGCATGCGTCCCACAGGACAACTGCATTTAGGGCACTATCATGGCGTTCTGAAAAACTGGATTAAATTACAGCACGAATTTGACTGCTTTTTCTTTGTTGCAGACTGGCATGCGCTGACAACACATTACGAAGACAGCAGCATTATCGAAAATAGTGTCTGGGAAATGGTGATCGACTGGTTAGCCGCTGGCATTGAGCCATCAACAGCATCGCTTTTTTTACAGTCAAAAGTCCCCGAGCATGCGGAATTACACTTGTTATTGTCGATGATGACGCCACTGTCATGGTTGGAGCGTGTACCGACCTATAAGGATCAACAAGAAAAGTTAAAAGAAAAAGATCTATCAACATATGGTTTCTTAGGCTATCCCTTATTACAAAGTGCTGACATTCTCATTTATCGTGCAGGACAAGTACCTGTCGGTGAAGATCAGGTAGCCCATGTTGAGTTAACACGTGAAGTCGCTCGTCGTTTTAATCATCTTTATGGTCGTGAAAAAGATTTTGAAGAAAAAGCAGAAGCGGCGATCAAAAAAATGGGTAAGAAAAACGCAAAGTTGTACAATAACTTGCGTAAGTCTTATCAAGAACAGGGTGACGCGGACGCATTAGCCACGGCACGTGAGTTGTTGAAAAATCAGCAAAACCTGGCTTTGGGTGATATGGAACGCTTGTTTGGTTATCTGGAAGGGGCAGGTAAAGTTATCTTGCCAGAACCAAAAGCGTTATTAACACCGGCATCCAAAATGCCGGGATTGGATGGACAGAAAATGTCCAAGTCCTATGGTAATACGATTTCGCTGCGCGAGCCTGATGATAGTCTTGCCGAGAAAATTAAACGTATGCCAACGGATACCAATCGTGTCCGTCGAACTGATCCCGGTGAACCTGAGCGCTGTCCTGTATGGCAGCTGCATGAGGTTTACGCTTCAGAAGATCAAAAACAATGGGTACAAGAAGGTTGTCGCAGTGCAAGTATCGGGTGTCTGGACTGTAAAGGTCCACTGATTGATGCTGTGAGTGCCGAACTGAGACCCATCCGTGAACGGGCGTTGGATTTAAGTCAACACCCAGAGGATGTCCGCCGTATTATTGATGATGGTAATGCTGCTGCCCGTGAAGTGGCGCAGGAAACCTTGGCGGAAGTCCGTTCATCAATGGGTTTAAATTATAAATAAAAGGTTGCTGACGCGGTTTTATGGCTGAACGTATTCAAAAAGTATTAGCAAGAGCGGGTTATGGCTCTCGTCGACAGGTTGAAACCTGGATTAAGGAAGGGCGCGTCACTCGAAATGGTGAGCTTGCAAGTTTAGGTGATCAGATTAGTGAAGGTGATCGTTTAAAACTCGATAATAAACCGCTTTCGCCGAAACGCTTGTGGCAAGAGCCTGCTAAGCAGGTCATTCTTTATAACAAGCCTGTTGGTGAAGTATGCACGCGTAAGGACCCTGAAGGTCGCCGTACGATCTTTCAGTCGCTGCCTATTCCGGAGCAGGGTCGTTGGGTGAGTGTTGGGCGACTCGATTTAAATACCAGCGGCCTAATTATTCTGACCACTGATGGTGAGCTGGCGAATCGTTTGATGCATCCTTCCCATGAAATGGATCGTGAGTATGCGGTACGTGTCTTGGGTGAAGTCACATCAGACATGATGCAGGCGCTGCGTGACGGCGTTATGCTTGAGGACGGTGAAGCTAAGTTTGCTGATATTCAGGAGTCTGGTGGCGAAGGTGCCAATAAGTGGTATCACGTGGTTATTCAGGAAGGTCGTAACCGTGAAGTGCGTCGTTTATGGGAAAGCCAAGGGGTACAAGTCAGTCGTCTGATGCGGGTGCGTTATGGACCTATCATTATTCCTAATAACCTGCGTATGGGGCACTGGACTAAGCTTGAAGGCTCAGATTTAGATTATCTCTATGAGCAAGCAGGGATGAAGCCTGTTAGCAAAGCCACCTCTGGACGTAAACAGCCGGCGGCAAAGCAAGAACGAGCTAAAAAAACGCGCCCGAGAAAAGAGTTTAGTACAAATAAAGCTGAACAAAAGCGTGATGCGGAAGAGGCTGCTCCAAAGAGAAGACCACGTATCAGAGGACATTAGTCAGTTTATAGTTACTTACGGTTGTCTGGCGCATACGGTCACATTTTTGCCCGTGTGTTTGGCTTCATAGAGGGCCATATCAGCGCGCTCAAACAAGTGGTAGCCCTCTTCATTCGTGTGGAGCTGGGCTACACCTAAACTCACCGTAAAGCTAAAGCTGTTTTTTCCATCATGTGACAGTATTTGAGAGACAGATTCACGTACTCTCTCTGCCACAATTTCTGCATCATGAATATTGGTTTCAGGCAGTAATAAAACAAACTCTTCACCACCAAATCTGAATGCCATATCACTACTACGGAGTGAATGATTAATCATATCAGCAAGTATTTTTAGTGCCTTGTCACCAGATGAGTGACCAAATTTATCATTGATAGATTTGAAATTATCGATATCGATCACGATAAGTGACAGAGGCGTGTCATGGCGTTTTGTTCTTTCTACTTCTCGTTGTAAGTTTTTCTCATAAGCTGCACGATTCCCTAAGTTTGTCAGATCATCTAACAATGCTGCAGCTAACGCTTTTTTATAAAGCAAACAGTTTTTGAGAGGGTGAACCAATAAGCTGAGTAAGTCTTCCAGGAAATGGATGTCAGCATCAGAAAACTTTTTACGCTGAGTGAAGGTGATGTCACCCAGGTAATCCCCATTCATTTCAAGTTTGTAGTGGCAACGATGATGAAATTTCTGTGCGGAATCAATCTGCACTTTCATGCTACTGTTTTGATAATGGAAACTGCACTCAGGGAAAACGGCATCAACTTCGCGTTGAAATAATCCAAGCATATCTTCAAGGATAAGACTGGTTTGTAGTATATAAGGCAGCTGTTGATGAACTTGTTCTGCTGTTTTTGTCTGTGCTATATCTTGTTTTGGCTTTAAGCCTTCAACAAGGCTTAGTCTTTGTTGATTTGTTGTTGATACGTGTTCCATGGGAGCACATCCTTATTCAAGTTATAAATATAACCAGCTATAAGTGTGCCAACAATTATTAATATAATTAAATCAGTATGTTACGTTATTCGCGTCGAAGCTTTGACGCTAAGTTAACTGGCGTGTTCTGCTTCTGTCATGAGTTTGGATAAGTATAAATCGACTATCTCATCAGGTGATTTCAAGCCTTCAGGATTGCGTGCCGGATAAGCCCGTGCAAATAAGCTCGTTCTCACTTCACCAGGATCAATGGTGCTGACGCTGACTTTGCCTTCAGCTTCAAGCTCGTCTTGCAGTTGAGCCGCAAAGGCTTCTATCGCAGCTTTACTGATACCGTAAGCGCCCCAGTAAGCAGTATGCTTGTGAATATCTGTAGTGAAAATCAGCTGGCTATTTTGCTGCTTGAGCAGAGGAAGACAAGCCTGGGTAAGTAAATAGGCGGCTGTCAGGTTGATATGCAGGGTTTCAGCCCATGTTTTAGCATCTTGATTGATAACAGGCGCTAACTGTCCCAAGGTAGCGGCGCAGTGCACTAATGCATCTAATCTGCCAAAGTTATCAGAGATAGTTTTGGCTAACTGTTTATAGTCATCCACTGTTGCTCCCTTGAGATCAAGAGGGTAGATGGCTGGAGTGATACCCGTTTGTTCCACAATCTCATCATAAACACTCTCAAGTTGTGGAACCTGTTTGTCCAGTAGGATGACTGTAGCACCTGCGTTTGCGCAGGCTTTTGCTACTGAGGCACCGATGCCTTGAGCGGCACCGGTGATAAGAATAATTTGCTGAGCCAATTGGCCATCCTCAGTATGTAATTGCATTAAGATTTATTCAGCTGGTACGAATTGGCTGAATTGTGCAACATCGTTGTGGAATTGTACTGCTGTAATACCATCTTTTTTATGCCATTCAAGGTGATCAACCGTCAATGAGTCGATTTTGTGTGTCTGGGTAACATCGGGTTCACCCCATTTTGCAATGGCTTCTTCTTTGGTCATACCAGCAATGGTGTCAGTTTCATCAGTCACTGTACCGGCTGTGTCCGTTGTATCATCACTGCTCATTTCAGCAGATGAAGGGGTAGAGGCATCGTTAGATTCTGTTTGGGCAGTGTTGTCATCGCCGCAAGCAACGATAAATGTACCTAAAAATAACGCAATTAAAAGTAATTTAATCTGTTTCAGCATAGCATTCCCTTATTGTTATAAATATTGAGCCATAAAGTATAGCAAGTGATTAATCGCTTAGCGAACCGTGTTGATTGTCATTATCAATTCGGCGGCTTTCTCACCATTAATCACCGCACCCTCTAGTGTAGCAGGATACAGGTTATGAATAATATCACCGGCTAAATACAATCCATTTACTGAGGATTGTGTATGTGGCCGATCTGAGCTGACATCAACGTAACTGCTGAAGGTAGCTCGTTTTTCACGGATAACATAACCATCAATCAATGCTGAGGTAATGACTAAGTCAGCTTGGCAAAATTCATCGTGTAAGCGATCGATAAGCTCATCATTCGTTGACTCAAGATGCTTGCCTGGCCCACTGATGACAATTGCAAGTAGACCATTACCCCGATCAAATACCCATTGCCCTAAAGTACCGCTTAAACCCAATAGTGGACGGGACAGTTTTGTGTCAGGCGTATATTGCAAATAGACGGTAATAATTGGGTAAAATCTTGGTTGAGGGGATGACCAATATTTACCCATCAGACGTTGTGTCGTGTGAGATCCTGTCGCGACAATAATATTGTCAGCTTTTAGGTGCATATCATCGGCTGTGACAACACCCATCGCTTTATTCTCTTCTATCAGAATGGATTTGATACGTTTTTGTAAAGAAATTTCTCCGCCTTTTTGCTGAATATAGCGTTCAGCATAGGCAGGTAAACTGTCTCCAAGAGGGACTTTGGGAATGAGAAAGTCAGCATATTCACGTTTTTTGAAGGTGTCTAATAAAACGTTAGCAAAAAGATGAGTAGATGCTTCTGAAACAGGTGTGTTCATGGTCGCGAGACATAGTGGTTCCCATAATTGCTTAATGAGTCGCTCGCTTTGTTTTTCTTTTTTTAGCCAGGTTAAGACAGGAATATCGTCTAGTTTCTTTTGCAAACGAGCCTTAAACATAAGCCGAGATAGTTGCACAAAAACAGGAAAGCCATTGAGTTGCCAAGTTTTTATTATCAGTGAGAGTGGCCAGGGGAGATACCGGGTATCAGTCAAGGTTAAATCAGCAAAATAAGGGTGGCGTATTGATACATTTAAAGGAAGGCGTTGAAACAGCTCAGATTCTTCGGCACCTATGTCCTGCAATAATTTTAAAGTCTGCTGATAGGCACCAATCAGCAGGTGCTGGCCGTTATCAATGGTTTGCTCATTCCAGGAAACATTGCGCGCGCGCCCTCCCAACTGCTTTGCCGACTCGATTAGATGGACCGACTCACCTCGTTCAAGTAAACGCACAGCAGCAGCAAGTCCACTCCAGCCGCCGCCAACAATTATGGTGGTCATTGTTGATGTTTTTTTCTGCTCTGGATGTACGCCAGGCTAACCAGAGTTTTTTTAAGGGCGTTAAAGAGACGCGCTGTTTCATCACGCGAAACTGGTCTTTTTCTATTTCATCAAGTGTCGCTTCATAGATAGCAGACATAATGAGTCCGGTGCGCTGAGCGTAACGATCTTCAGGAGGTAACAAGCCTTTTGCTTCTTGATAAAAAGTACGGGCACGATCCGTTTCAAAGGCCAGAAGAGCGGTTAGTTCTGGTGTTTGCTTAAGTGCCAGGATGTCATCTGCTTTAACACCAAATTGGTCCATATCCTCTTGAGGTAAATAGATACGGCCACGCTCAGCATCTTCACGAACATCACGAATAATATTGGTTAACTGAAAAGCCAACCCCAGTTTTTCTGCATATTTAAGCGTCTGGCGGTGTTGATAACCAAAAATCTCTGCAGCAAGTAACCCGACAACACTGGCAACACGATGACAATACAACGCAAGATGTTTAAATGCCTCATATCTGTGTTGGTATAAGTCCATTTCCATGCCATCAATAATTTCAAGGAAATATTCTTGATGCAGCTCGAAATGCTGAAGTGCTTCTTCTAAGGCTTTACCAACTGGATGTGTGGCTGTTTTGTTGAATATATTCTCTACTTCCGTTCGCCACCAAGCTAAGGTTTGTGCCGCGACTTCTGGATCCGCTATTTCATCAACAGCATCATCGACCTCTCGACAAAAAGCGTATAACGCAGTGATGGCCTGGCGTCGTTGTGGCGGTAAGAACATAAAGCTGTAATAAAAGCTTGAGCCACTTTTTGCTGCTTTGTCGCGACAGTATTGATCCGGCGTCATTTAACCAGGCGTTCCACAATCGTGTTGTTTAACAAGTGGGACTCAATGATTTCATCAATATCTGCTTCAGTTTCAAAGTGATACCAAGTCCCTTCAGGATAGATAACTAGCATAGGTCCCAGCTTGCATCGATTTAGACATCCTGCATTATTCACCCGGACTTTCTTTATTTTTAGTTCTTTCACACGTTGTTTTGCGTAATCACGAAGCGACTGTGAACCATGTTCTCCGCAATTAGCACTGCCATCGTCTCGCTGATGAGTACAGAAGAATAAGTGATATTTATATATTTGAGCCATAGTCATTAAGGATAGCGAACCTTTCAGCAACTAAAAAGCATTTAAGTGAAATTAAGCCATATCGGATGTTTCTGCGACATGATCAGGGAAGCGGGCACGGTAATGAAGGACTTGTTCGATGATCGTAAGAAAGTGTGTCACTAACTCTGGATCAAAATGTCGACCTTTTTGTTCAATGAGATAATCGACGGCTTTTTCAATTGGCCAGGCTTTCTTGTATGGACGCTCAGACGTCAACGCATCAAAAACATCCGATATGGAACAGATGCGGCCTTCAATGGGAATATCCTTGCCTTTTAAACCCTGTGGGTAACCTGAACCGTCCCATTTTTCATGATGAGTCAGTGCAATATTGCTGGCCAGTTTGAGTAGCGGCACATTCGTATCAGCTAATAGATCAGCCCCAATCCTGACGTGTGTTTTCATCACTTCCCACTCGTCACCATCTAACTTTCCAGGTTTAAGGAGAATATGGTCTGGAATACCGATTTTTCCAATATCATGCATTGGCGCCGCAGTCAGTATATCAGCGGCAAAACTCTCATCTAAACCTGTAGCAAGCGCTAGCATTTGCGCAAAATGGCTCATACGCAATATGTGATTGCCGGTTTCATTGTCTTTATATTCTGCAGCCCTGCCTAAGCGTTTAATAATTTCAAGACGACTTTGTTCTAGCTGTTGTGTCCTGTGTCTGACCTGTTGTTCAAGTGTTTCATTCTGCGTCTTTACCTGTTTGTGTAACAAGCGGACTTCCAGCATGTTTCTGATACGTTGGATCACTTCAGTTTGATCAAAGGGTTTGGTGATGAAATCTTTGGCACCGGAACAGAGCGATTTTTTCTGATTTCCTGAGTAAGTTCTGCAGTAATAACGAGAACTGGCAGGTAATCGTTCTGAATCGCTGTTTGTAGTGTTTGCATTACCTGAAAACCATCCATATCCGGCATGCGAATATCCAGTAGGATGAGATCGATTTCGTATTCAAAATAACGCTGTTCTACTTCCGCACCTCGTGTCGTAGAAAAAAGAGAAGTGAAACCAGCCTGATGCAGCATCTTCTCCAGTAATTTAATGTTGACGAGCTGGTCATCAACAATAAGAATTCTGGCATTTAAAATGTCACTGTTTGAGATCATATGCTGCTAATACCTCTAGCTATGCGAGCGGGATGGATTATGGTCTGCTCTTGTTAGCATATCGATGACATTAAATGCATTTAGTAATCGCGCTGTACTGAAAAGTCAGCTAACGATAATAGTGCTTGTTTATATTCACTATCTACAAGCAGGTCGAGTGAATCTTTAGCTTGCTTAACTTCCTGTTCTGCTGCCTTCGCTGTGTAGTCAATGGCGCCGGTTTCTTGAATGATCTGGATGATTTCAGTGATTCTATCCCGTTGCCCATTTTCTATCGCTTCTCGAATAATGGCTGCTTGCTCTGCATTGCCATGCTGCATGGCGTATATCAGTGGTAAAGTGGGTTTGCCTTCTGCAAGATCATCGCCGATATTTTTACCAATAGTCTCGCTGGATTGGCTGTAATCCAGTAAGTCATCCACTAATTGGAAGGCGCTGCCCAAGTGCATGGCGTAATTGGCCATTGCGGTTTCAATATGGGGCTCAGAGCCAGAGATGACTGCACCTAACTGGCCAGCAGCCTCGAATAATTTCGCGGTTTTATGATGGATAACCTCAAGATACCGTGCTTCGGTAGTATCTGCATCGTGACAATTTAATAGTTGCAGTACCTCGCCTTCAGCAATGACATTCGTCGTATGAGAGAGAATTTGCATCAATCGCATTGATTCAATTTCGACCATCATTTCAAAGGATCGAGTGTAGAGAAAGTCACCGACCAATACACTGGCTTCATTTCCCCACAGAGAGTTCGCTGTCTCCTGGCCGCGACGCATATCAGAATTATCCACGACGTCATCATGTAATAAGGTGGCGGTGTGAATGAATTCGATAATGGTGGCAAGATTAATGTGTTGGCTACCTTCATAGCCACATGCTCTGGCGGATAATATAGCGATGGCGGGGCGAAGCCTTTTACCGCCACTATTGATAATATAAAAGCCAAGTTGGTTAATGAGAGCAACATCTGACTGTAAGCGTTGTTGGATCAACTCGTCTACAGCTTTCATGTCATCTTGAATTAAAGAATAGATGGATTGGATATCCACGGAACCGTAATCTGCCTATAATGTGTAATTTAAACGCGTACTTTCTCATGAGCGAGAATACTGCGCAAATATTTCAATATGAATTTGATCTCCTTGAAGAAAGGAGATACAATTGCCGGTCTTTTGTGGGGTAACCCGCATTAACACTATTATACTTTGGAGACAGCGATGTACGCTATTGTCGCGACTGGCGGTAAACAATACCGAGTTAAAGAGGGCGAAAAGCTCCGCATTGAAAAATTGACTGCTGAAGCCGGTGATACGGTTGAGCTTGATAAAGTTCTGTTAGTTGGCGAAGGTGAAGACATCAAAGTTGGTGCGCCTTACCTGGACGGTGCAAAAGTGACTGCAAAAGTGGCAGCTAACGGCCGTGGCGATAAAGTGAAAATCGTCAAATTCAAACGTCGTAAGCACCATCAAAAACAGATGGGTCACCGTCAAGCATATACTGAAATCGAAATCACAGGCATCTCAGCCTAAGAATCGGAAAAGAGGTTTAAGAAATGGCTCATAAGAAAGCTGGTGGTAGTACTCGTAACGGACGTGATTCAGAGTCTAAACGCCTTGGTGTAAAACGCTACGGTGGTGAATTAGTGTCTGGTGGTAACATTTTAGTACGTCAGCGTGGTACGCGTTACCATGCAGGTCGTAACGTAGGTATCGGTAAAGACCATACTTTATTTGCAACAGCTGAAGGTAAAGTATTATTTGAGACCAAAGGTCCTCAAAACCGTACTTTCGTCAGTGTTGTTGCTGACTAAGAATATTTGTTAGCCCGTATGGGGCAAACAGCACAAAGCCCCGCTGATGCGGGGTTTTTTGTTTCTGGCATATACGTTTTATGACCAGAAAGAACATAAGATTAAGGTCGGGAAGCGACAATGAAATTTGTGGATGAAGCGAAAATTAAAATCAGTGCCGGTGGCGGTGGTAACGGCTGTTTGAGTTTTCGCCGTGAGAAATTCATTCCTTTTGGCGGTCCTGACGGTGGTGATGGCGGCGATGGTGGTGATGTCTACCTATTGGCAGATTCTCAGGTCAACACGCTGATTGATTTTCGTTATCAACGTAACTTTAGAGCGCAGCGTGGTGAGCATGGTCGTGGTCGTCTGTGTAGTGGTGCACGCGGTGAAGACTTGGTTATCAAAGTGCCTATTGGTACTGAAGCTTGGGATGATGATACCGATGAACTCATTGGCGACTTAACTAAGGACGGTGATAAGTTACTCGTCGCAAAAGGTGGTTGGCATGGTCTGGGTAATGCGCGCTATAAATCCAGTATTAACCGAGCCCCACGTCAAACCAGTGATGGTACTCCCGGGGAAGAACGTACATTGCGGCTGGAGATGAAGCTGCTCGCTGATGTCGGACTGTTGGGATTACCCAATGCGGGTAAATCAACCTTTATTAGTCAGGTGTCAGCTGCGCAACCTAAAGTCGCAAACTATCCTTTCACCACACTTTATCCGAATTTAGGTGTGGTTACCTTAAAAGACGTGCGCAGTTTTGTGATTGCCGATATTCCTGGCTTGGTCGAAGGTGCGGCAGAAGGCGCGGGTTTGGGGATTCAGTTTCTGAAACACTTAACGCGCACACGTTTACTTTTACATCTTGTTGATATGGCGCCAGTTGATGTGAAACAGGATCCGGTAGAAAGTGTACAGATTATTAATCGTGAACTGGAAAACTACAGTGAAGCTTTAGGTAGTCAGGACCAGTGGTTGGTTCTGAATAAAATGGACCTAGTCCCAGAAGATATTCGCGAAGATTTATGTCAAGAAGTGCTGGACCGACTGCAATGGAAAGGTAAAGTGTTCTACATTAGTGGTCAGAGTGGTGAAGGGTGTGATGCCCTCGTCAACGATGTCATGAATTATCTGGAAGAGTCTCGTGCCAGTGAAAAAGACAAAAGTGCAGATAGTTCACAGGATGATGTTCAGGAATAAACTTCAGTGACAGAGCCGCATCAGCAATTATTGAACACTAAGCGCTGGGTTATCAAAATTGGCAGTGCTTTATTGACCCGTATTGGTGAAGGTTTGGATACGGATCGTATCCGTTGGTTAAGCGCGGAAATAGCCGAATTGCGTCGCCAAGGTAAAGAAGTCGTGCTAGTCACATCTGGCTCTGTGGCTGCAGGCATGCAGAAGTTGGGCTGGAAAAGACGTCCACATGAAATTCATCGTCTGCAAGCGGCTGCCAGTGTTGGTCAGATGGAGTTGGTCAACGCCTATGCCACAGAATGTGGCAAGCACGGTATCCATACGGCCCAAATCTTACTGACTCACTCTGACTTATCAGATCGTGGTCGCCATCTTAATGCACGAAGTGCACTGCAAACGCTGCTCGAACTCGATATTCTGCCCGTGGTGAATGAGAACGATACCATTGCCACAGAAGAAATCCGCTTCGGAGATAACGATACCTTAGCTGCTATGACGGCCAATCTTGTTGAAGCCGATGTATTAGTTATTTTGACAGATCAAGATGGCTTGTTTGATTCTGACCCCCGCACAAATCCGAATGCTCGCATGATTGCCGCATCAGCTGCCAGCAATGCGGCACTTGATCAAATGGCCGGTGATAGCAAAGGTGAGCTTGGTCGCGGTGGTATGACCACTAAACTATTAGCTGCACGTCGTGCAGCACGTTCAGGTGCTTACACCGTTATCTTATCCGGTAAACATCCTGACAATCTTCGCCATCTGGCCGCGGGAAACGGCGTAGGCACATTACTGTGGCCTGACAATAAACCGATTACAGCGCGCCAACAGTGGTTGGTGGGACACTTAATTGCTAAAGGGCAATTGGTACTCGATGATGGTGCTGTGGCTGTGTTAAGAGAGCAGGGAAGAAGCTTGTTACCGGTTGGCGTAACCCATGTGGAAGGCCAGTTTACCCGCGGTGAACTGGTGATTTGTCGTGATGTGAATGGTAAAGAAATCGCCAGAGGCTTAGCCAATTATAATGCTGACGAAGCGCGTCTGATTAAAGGCAAACCCAGCACTGAAATTGAATCTATTCTGGGCTATGTTGGCGAACCAGAATTAATTCACCGTGATAATCTGGTATTAACCAGCTAATCAATAAAAAAACAAAATTGCAGACATAAAAAAACCGACGTAAAGTCGGTTTTTTTATAAAGTCGAAACTTTAAATTACATTGCGCGAACAGCGTTGTTCAAGCGGCTTTTACCACGAGCAGCAGTATTCTTGTGAATAATGCCTTTACCCGCCATACGATCTAATGCAGGCGCTGCAACTTTGAAAGCAGCAACAGCTTGTTCTTTATCACCAGCTGCGATTGCTTTTCTCAGTGCTTTAATCGTTGTACGCATCGCTGAACGTTGGCTGGCGTTACGCTGACGGTGTACTTCTGCTTGACGCGCGCGTTTTCTTGCTTGTGCCGAATTTGCCAAAGTGCTTCTCCTAAAAATTCATTTATCTGTAGCTAAACCTAGCTATCTGTATTTACAGATGAGCCCGACATTATCCCGATTTTAATCTGATTTGTAAATGGTATTATGTGATTATTTTTCAATAGGATGACCCATGCGCATAATCACAGCCAATGTGAACGGTATTCGAGCCGCCGCCCGTAAAGGTTTTTTTGACTGGTTGCCTAAACAAAACGCAGATGTTGTCTGTATTCAGGAAACCAAAGCCCAAGTTCATCAACTCGAAGATGATATTTTCAGGCCGCAAGGATATCACTGTTATTACCATGATGCTGAAAAAAGGGCTACAGCGGTGTGGCATTGTATTGCAAAGCAGAGCCCGATGAAGTCATTGTTGGTATGGGCAATGAGGAGTTTGATGCAGAAGGTCGTTATATCGAAGCGCGTTTTGGTAATTTGAGCGTCATTTCACTGTATATGCCCTCAGGATCATCAAAAGAAGAGCGTCAATTGGTTAAGTATCGCTGCATGGATTTTTTCGAAATAAAAATGCAGGAAATGAAAGATTCCGGTCGCGATGTCTTAATCTGCGGCGATTGGAATATTGCACATAAAAATGAAGATATTCGTAACTGGAAAGGCAATTTGAAAAATTCAGGCTTCCTGCCTGAAGAACGAGCCTGGCTAGACAAGTTGTTTGATGACATGGGCTTTATTGATGCCTTCCGTGAGTTACCTCAGGAAGAACACCAATATACTTGGTGGTCAAACCGTGGTCAGGCCAGAGCGAACAACGTCGGATGGCGCATTGATTACCATATCTTAACGCCAAGTATGAAAGGCAAAGTTAAAGCAACTGAAATCTATCGAGACGAGTCATTTTCAGATCATGCACCACTTATTATTGATTACGACTACGAGCTGGCAAAATAAAAACGAACTTTATCGCGACATACCTCTCTGACTTATTTATTCATCAGAGAGTTATGTATGTGGTCATTATTTAAGTCCGATCCAGAGAAAAAGTTAAAAAAGCAACTAGCGCAAAAGCGTGAACAGGCATTAACTGCTCAGCGTAACGGTGATATACGACTGTTTGCCTCGCTGACACAGGAATCTGAGGCAATATTGAAGCAGTTACAACAAGTGCAGTCTGATAAAGCCTGAACTTAGTCTATGTGTGCTCTAATACATTGAGGCAAGCACGCAACGAATTACACCATAATCATAAGCTTCATCCAGCGCCTGATAAATCGCTTTGAGGCTCTGCGACTCATCGCCTAAAGATTCAATGGTGAGCACAATTGTGTTGAGCTCGGCATCTTCCAGATCTAATACGTCTTTCACATCCAGCAAGCCGGCGTTGATGCCTTCAGCTAGATGGCTGTATACCGTGCTGAGTTTCAAATTGCGCTGTTTAGCAATGTTATCTATGCCATGTCCCTTTTCAAGTAATAACAGCGTGTCATTAATGGTGTCACTCAAGCCGTTATTAAGTAATTCTGATAAGGGATGCTGTTGAATCAGCTCTAAAAACGCATGACCATAATGATTGAGTTTCTGCTCGCCCACTCCGGAAATCCGTTGCATTGCCGCCATATCTGCAGGCCGGTAACGACACATTTCCAATAATGTCGCATCATGAAAAATAACATAAGGTGGCACACCATGCTGTTTGGCTATATCAGAACGTAATTGACGCAAGGCTTCCCATAGACGCTCGTCTTGTGGGCGAACAGCGGTTTGTCTTTTACTGGCTTTAGCCGTAGATTTTTTTGGAGACTGTTTTCTTAATTTTAATGTTTGCTCGCCGCGTAATACGGGCCGACATTTTTCTGTCAGTCGTAATGCGCCATAACGTTGAATATCAATATCGAGATAACCTGTGGCAATTAACTGCCGGAAAATGCCTCGCCATTGCGTCGCATTCAGTTCAGTGCCGATGCCATAAGTGCTCAACTTATCATGCTGATTATGTTTGATACGATCATCGTCACTACCCAGTAACACATCGATTAAATAATTCACCCCAAAACGCTGCTCAGTGCGGTAAACGCAGGATAGGGCTTTCTGTGCTATTTCTGTCGCATCAAAGCTTTCTGGCGGCGTTTGGCAGTTATCGCATTGGCCGCATTTTTCAGGGGCTTCTTCATCAAAATAGGCCAGTATGGCCTGACGACGGCAAGTGATGAGTTCACATAAACCGAGCATGGCATCTAATTTATGCTGTTCAACCCGCTTGATCATATCGGGCGCATTAGAGTCTTGCATAAACTGCCGCAGGGTAATGACATCCTGCAGGCCATAGGCCATCCAGGCATTGGCCGGTAAACCATCGCGACCCGCGCGGCCGGTTTCCTGATAATAAGCTTCAATATTTTTCGGCAAATTCAGGTGAGCGACAAATCGCACATCGGGTTTATCAATACCCATACCAAAGGCGATGGTGGCGACAATGATCACACCTTCTTCGCGTAAAAAGCGCTGTTGATGTTTAGCCCTGAGGTCATTAGATAGGCCGGCATGATAAGGCAGGGCAACCCGACCTTGTTCCTGAAGCCACTCGGCAATGGCTTCTACTTTTTTGCGAGACAGGCAATAAACAATACCGGCATCGTTGGCGTGATGTTCCTCGATAAACTGCCAAAGCTGTTGTTTGGCTTGAGTCGCTTCAGTAATCGCATAAAAAATATTGGGCCTGTCAAAACTATTCAGATAAACATTGGCTTGCTGCAGATTGAGCTGTTCAATGATTTCCTGACGCGTACGTTTATCGGCTGTAGCTGTGAGGGCGACACGCGGCACATTAGGAAATAGCTCATGAAGCAAACGAAGCTGTTGGTATTCAGGGCGAAAGTCATGTCCCCATTGCGACACACAATGCGCTTCGTCTATCGCAAACAAAGCAATACTGACACGACTCAACAAAGATAGTGTGCGTTCGTTTAATAAACGCTCTGGGGCGATATACAGCACATCAATCAGTCCAGCTTCAAGTTCTTGCTCGACTGTACGGGCTTCATTTGCTGAAAGACTGGAGTTCAGAAAAGCGGCTTTTACACCTAATTCGTTTAACGCCACCACCTGATCCTGCATCAGGGCAATTAACGGTGACACCACAATGCCAGTGCCTTTTCTGATAAGTGCCGGAATCTGATAACAAAGCGATTTACCACCGCCGGTTGGCATTAATACCAGAGCATCACCACCATGGATAAGGTGATCAACGATATCCTGTTGATTATGTCGAAAGGAATCGTAGCCAAAGATGTTCTGTAGCACGTCCAGTGCGGGTTGTCCTTCAGTATACATAGATAAATCAGTGATTAAAGCAAAGGGGCATTATGGCAAATATGGCTTCACTCTGATATCGAATATGAACAGCAAATTCGGTTTATTACAGAAATACAGGCAGAATATAGCATCTTCAACTTTCAGCTCATGCCAAACATGGCAGGTTTTAAGCAAATTTATATCTAGGAATCTAAATGAACAACATTACCGTGGACAGCAATCCCAGCGAAGCACAATTAAAACAGATGGGCGTCGAGCATTGGCCCACTTGGGAAAAAGAAGTCTCTGTATTCCCTTGGTCATTTGTCACCACTGAAGTGGCATACATTGTGGAAGGTGAGTGTGTAATGACGCCCAATGATGGTGGGCCTGCAACCACATTTAAAGCCGGGGATTTAGTGGTTTTCCCCAATGGTTATAAAGGCACATGGGAAGTGAAAAAAGCACTAAAGAAACGTTTTAAACATAGAGATGGCAACTTTGTGAAATGTGCGTTTAGCCGTTATAAAATCCTGAAAAATCGTATTAAATCGGCTTTTTAGGAAATACTGCTTGGCATAAAAAAGGAGGGAGGAGCTCAATGTCGTTATTAAGCTCACATTGGGGTTCCCCCTTCAATCCAACTCTAGGATGCGTGGTTTTTAAAACTGATCATGCAGTTCAAAGTCCAGCTGTGGTTGAACAGTTTCTGTAGAAGGCAAATCAAACCCACTCATACTTAATCCGACCAGTCTTACTGGTTTATGACCCGCCTCTGTTTTCTCCAGCAACAACGGAATAATCTTTTTTAAGTCAGTCAGTTTAATGATGTGCTCGGCGCTGTGTGCCCGGGTGACTTGTTGAAAGTCAGCATATTTCACTTTAACGGTGACGGTACGTGCTTTCAGGTGTTGTTTATCCAAACTCTCAAACACGCGTTCAGCCAAATCGAGCAGTTTGGCGGTTAACTCAGGAATCGAGTGAATATCTTCTGCAAAGGTAGTTTCTTTACCGAGTGATTTACGGATACGTTGGCTACGAACCGGGCGGTCGTCGATAGCTCGGGCGATGTTGTAGTAATACTGACCCGCCTTGCCGAAACGCTCAGTCAGTTCGCTTAATGATTTCTCACGCAGGTCCTTGCCGGTATGAATGCCGAGATTATGCATTTTGGTTTCTGTGGCAGGGCCAACGCCATGAAATTTACCGACAGGAAGATCGGCGACAAAGACTTCGCCTTGCTCAGGTCTGATGACATAGAGCCCGTTGGGTTTATCCATATCTGAGGCAATTTTTGCGAGGAATTTATTGTAGGAAACACCAGCAGAGGCTGTGAGTCTAGTTTCCTGCAAAATCTCACGTTTAATGGCCTGGGCAATCAATGTCGCTGAGCCATTAAAGGCCTCGGTGTAGGTGACATCCAAATAGGCTTCATCGAGAGATAAAGGCTCAACTTCACTGGCATAGCGCCAGAAAATATCACGGATTTGGTTGGAAACTTCACGATAGGCATCAAAGCGCGGCGGCACAAACAGCGCATGGGGGCATAAGCGATAGGCGCGCGAACAGGGCATAGCCGAGTGAATGCCATATTTTCTGGCTTCATAACTACAGGCTGCGACCACGCCACGGCTGTTAGGCTGGCCACCGACAATCAATGGTTTGCCTTTGTATTCCGGGTAATCACGCTGTTCTACCGAAGCAAAAAAAGCATCCATATCAACGTGAATTATTTTGCGTTGCTTAGCCATGAGGTATCAAGAATATCAGAAGTGTGTTCTCATTATTTTCTCATTATCGTTGACTGCATGATGATCAGCAATGTTTTCTGGCTATCTGCATCTCAAGCAACAAAAGTGGAACCAGATATACTTCAATGTTACTTTAGCTGATTCAACGCGATCTGAGACCGATTTTGATAGCACGACTACGTTCATGGCATGAGAGTTTACAAGCATTTATGCACCCACGGGTGCTCACAATGCTTGTGTTTGGCATCATGGCAGGTCTGCCGTTATTACTGATTTTTTCCACATTAAGCCTATGGCTTGGCGAAGTCGGTATCGCAAAAAGTGAAATCACTTATTTCAGTTGGGCAGCCCTGGGTTACTCATTCAAATTCGTCTGGGCACCGCTGGTGGATGTGATGCCCTTACCGATATTAACCCGTCTGCTCGGCCGTCGTCGTGCCTGGCTATTATTATCCCAATGCATGGTGATGGGCTCCATTATTTTTATGGCAATGGTGGATCCAGCCCAAGATTCTTTGGTTTGGATGGGCGTAGCAGCCGTGTGTCTGGGCTTTTCCTCGGCTACCCAGGATATTGTGACTGATGCCTACCGTATTGAATCTGCCAATGCTGAACTGCAAGCGATGATGTCGGCCAGTTACATTGCTGGTTATCGAATTGGCATGTTAGTGGCGGGTGGTGGCGCCTTATTCCTGGCCAGTTATTTTGGCACCAGCATGGACCATTATAATTATGGAGCCTGGCAAATAACCTACTGGAGCATGGCCAGTTTATTTTTGTTTGGCATTGTGACCACCTTGATCATTGATGAGCCCAAGCAACAACAGGAATCAGCTTTAATCAACCGTCGTCATCATGTGCGATTTTTTATAACCTTTTTGCTGGCGGTGAGCGCCTTTATCTGTAGCTTTTCACTGACAGCAGACTTAACGGAGCAGGCGAAACAAAAGCTGGGTATGTTGCTCAGTAACCCTCAGTTGGTGTCAGTGATTATCGAATTGATCCGGCTGGTATTTGCCGGTTTTGCTGCAGCCTTGGTGGCGATGCTGATGACACAAATAAAGTTTATCGATAAACAAAGTGTGACTCACAGTTATGTTGCACCTATTCAGGACTTCTTTACCCGTTATGGCTGGTCTTTAGCTTGGTTATTATTGGCTCTAGTGGGCTTGTATCGGATTTCAGATATTGTGCTTGGGGTGGTGGCAAATCCACTTTATCAAAGCCTGGGGTTTACCAAAACTGAAATCGCCACTGTCGTGAAAACCTTTGGCGTGTTTATGACCATCTTCGGTGCTTTCTACGGTGGTATATTGGTTTTGCGTTATGGCGTGATGCCGATATTGATGCTGGGCGCGGTGTTATCTGCTATTACCAATCTGCTATTTATGCTGCTGGTGCAAAGCGGTCACGATATCACCATGCTCTATGTGGTGATTACCGCTGATAATTTATCGGGTGGCCTGGCGAATGCCGCCTTTATTGCTTTTTTATCCAGTTTGACCAATATCTCTTTTACCGCTGTACAGTATGCGATTTTTAGCTCATTGATGACCTTAATACCCAAAGTGTTGGGCGGTTATTCAGGCTCTATGGTGGAATCCATCGGTTTTGAAAACTTTTTCTTGATGACGGCCCTGATGGGGCTACCGGTCTTATTGCTGATTATGCTTGCTGGCAAACGCTTTAATCTCACTACTCCCCAATGACGCTAGTGAAATGGCTTTTGTTGATTGTGCTTGTCGTTGTTACTGTAAAACAATGTCAGCATAAAGAAGAAGTCAGTTTAGGGCCGGGTGTTAAAGTGGCTCAGGCGCCAGTGCAATCACCGCTCAGTCAAGTGATACCGTTTAACTTTGAAGGGTATCAAATCACACCCCTGGCACACTTTTCACTACAAGCGAAAGTGTTGGGGCGTGAAGATTATCGTTTAGACAGAGAAAGTGACTTATCCCCGACCGACTTAGCATTAGGCTGGCAGAAAATGTCAGATGAGAGCGTTTTGGCGAAGATTGAAATCACTCAGACCAGGCGATGGTATTACTGGCAAGTGGAGCAGTTCCCGATACCACGACGTGATATTGAAACCCAAAGTGCCAATATGCATATGATCCCTGCTGATAGTCAGGTTGCCACGGTCTTAAAGAAAGTAAAAACAGGACAGATAATTGCATTGGAAGGCCAGTTAATTCAGGCTAGAGCCACCGATGGCTGGTCATGGAAAAGCTCCATGACCAGAGATGATATCGGTGCTCACGCCTGTGAAGTCGTCTATGTGACATCCCTTACTATTGTCGAGTAAACGCTACCCCACTAATTTATAACAAGGTTGGTAAACTCCTTCGCCCTGGCCGAGTTTCATTCGTTGTTGTTTAACGAAAATATGGAGGAGATTATCAATCGCACGCATGATGCTGGGATCGCCCTTAAGCAAATAGGGCCCGTGTTTCGCCACTTCTTTGATACCAAAACTTTTCACATTGCCGGCTACAATGCCTGAAAATGCTGAACGAATTTGGCTGGCAAGCAGGTGCTTAGGCAGTGATGGATCTAAATTTAATGCGGCCATATTTTCATGAGTGGGAATAAATGGCTGCTGCAGCATTGGGTCAATATGTAACTGCCAGTTGTAGTAATACGCTTCTTCCGTTTCTCTACGATTATCATGGACTTCAGCTATGGCCTGTTTGACTTTGTAGCCGACGGTCTCTGGCTCACCAATAACAATCTCATATAATTGGCTAATGTCTTCACCCAGACATTGTTTGAGGAAGGCATCCAATGTGTCGAAATAGTCCCGGCATGATTCGGGCCCGGCAAAGATTAATGGGATACCGTATTTATTTTCCGGATGAAGCAGAATACTGAGTAAATAGAAGATTTCTTCCACCGTGCCAACGCCGCCGGGAAAGACCACGATAACGTGACCCAGACGTACAAAGGCTTCCAGTCGCTTTTCAATATCCGGCATGATAACCAGTTCATTGACGATGGCATTGGGTGATTCAGAGGCAATGATGCCTGGTTCGCTAATGCCAATATAACGACCATGAGTGATTTGCTGTTTGGCATGACCGACGGCAGCACCCTTCATGGGACCTTTCATGGCACCAATACCGCATCCGGTGATGATGTCCAGTCCTCTTAAGCCGAATTCATAACCGACATGTTTGGCATAGTCATACTCTTCGCGGGGAATAGAGTGACCGCCCCAACAGACCACCAGATTAGGCGAGACATTGGGCCTGACCATATTGGCATTACGCAAGATACGGAACACTTTATCGGTGATTTTCGCCGAACTATTGGTTTCTTCTGCCAGAATTTTAAAGTCAGTGTAGACAATATCGCGTAATACCGACGATAAATGCTCCTGAATACCGCGAATCAGCGTGCCATCAACAAAGGATTGGGCTGGCGCATTAAATATTTCCAGCATCACGCCACGGGGTTGTGACTTTAGGCGGATATCAAAGTCCGCATAGAGTTGCTGAATTTCTTCGGCATCATCTTCATGGCTGTCAGTGTTGAGAATCGCCAGAGCGCATTCTCTGAATAGTTGGTGCAGCTCAGCGCTGGGAGAGCTGAGTTTGATGATTTCTTCCTGTGATAACAGGTTAAGACTTCGAATCGGACGAACAGTGGTATAAGGGATTTTTTTCATTCACACGCCTTCTTTGGTGGTTACTATTTGATGCTCCCACTCTTGTTACTAACAATCAATGGTTTTCAGATAATTTTTGCTTGCAGCTCTACAAATACATGGATGCCAGTCTTATCGATGGCTCTTCCAGACTGGCCGTCACGGTAAACCCTAGGCTTTCGACCAGTCGTTGCATGGGTTGATTACTGGTGAGAATTTCACCTTCCATCAGGCTGAACCCTTGCTGGCGGGCACTGGAAATCAAGGCCTGCATCAGTCGTGTGCCAATACCTTTATGTTGCCATTCATCAGCGACAACCAAAGCAAACTCACAGCTGTTACCATCCGGGTTCATACTGTAACGGGCGACACCGACTTCAATTTCTTCATTGTTTTCCATGGTCACTGCCATTAAAGCCAATTCGCGGCTGTAATCAAGCTGTGTAAAACGTATCAACATATCTTGCGACAATTCGTTGAGTTCTTGCATAAAGCGGAAGTAGCGAGATTCTGTAGACAGTTTTCGGAAAAAGACCTGCTCAATCAGCGCATCTTCGGGGCGAATAGGACGGATAATAATATCCGTGCCATCGGCTAACTGTTCCTGTCTGGTCAAATGTGTTGGATATGGATGAATGGCCATATGATCATAGCGGTGAATGGTCTTTACATGATGTGCGACGACGATTCTGACATCTAAAGCGAGCACTCCGCGTTCATCGACGACCAGTGGGTTGATGTCCAGTGATTCAATTTCTGGTAATTCACAAACCATCTCAGACACCCGTAACAACACTTGTATTAAGGCGTCACGATTCACGGCAGGCATATCACGGAACTCGCCGAGCATAGCGGCAATTTTGGTTTGGTTAATCAGCTTGTCTGCCAGGAACGTGTTTAAAGGTGGCAGAGCAATAGCGGTATCTTGCAAGACTTCGACTTTGACACCTCCGGCCCCAAATACAATCGTGGTACCAAATACTGGGTCACGGTTAACGCCGACCAGACATTCTCTACCGAAGGGATCGGTATACATTGGTTCGATACTGACGCTGAATGCCTTCATATCCGGGACTTTCTTACGCACCGCTTCCTGTAGTTCTTTGTAAACCAATCTGACGGCGGCCGCATTGTTGATATTTAAGCGAACGCCGCCTACATCGGTTTTATGCTGGATATGACGATCATTGATTTTCATCGCTACCGGATAACCAAAACTCTCTGCCGCGACCAGCGCTTCATTGGCGCTGTGGCACTGAATGCTCAAACTGACCGGGATATCAAAAGCATGTAATAAGGCTCTCGACTCAGCTGTGGTTAATGTTTGCCTGTTTTCAGCCAGTACACTCTCGATAATCAGTCGCGCACCCTCAATATCCGGTTCGCTGTGTGATGATAATGGGCCTGGTACCTGCATTAATAATTGCTGGTTTTCATAAAAGCGCGCGAGGCAGGCAAAGGCTTCTACTGAGGATTCCGGATCAGAAAAACAGGGCACATGATGACGGGCAAATAAACGATCCGCACTGGCAATAAGCTGTTGACCCATCCAGCAAGCCAGAACGGGTTTTGAGCTTGTCTGGTGTGCATCAATAACGGCTTGTGCACAGGCATCAGGATCGGTCATGGCTTGTGGAGACAGCATCACTAATACCCCATCAATGCTTTCATCCTGCAAACAGACATTTACGGCAGCTTTATAGCGTTCTGGTGAGGCATCGCCAAGTACATCAATCGGATTACTGCGCGACCAGTGATGAGGTAATACTTTATCCAGGTTGGTAATAGTCGCCTCCGACAGGCTGGCTAACTCAATGCCTAAATCAATCGCTCTGTCAGTCGCCATCACCCCAAGGCCTCCGCCATTGGTGACGATCGCCAAACGCCGGCCATGCACCCTACATTGAGTGGCTAATAACTCAGCGGCGGCAAAAAGCTGCTGAATGGTATCGGCTCTGACCACACCAGCTCGTTGAATTGCGGCATTAAATACATCATCACCACCCATCATGGCACCGGTATGCGTTAAAGCCGCCTGTGAGCCAGCTTGATGGCGGCCTGCTTTGATTACAACCACTGGTTTCATGCGTGAAGCAATCCGTAGCCCGCTCATAAAACGGCGGGCATCGCGAATACCTTCGACATACAGCAGAATACTCTGGGTTTTGTGATCCTGAGCTAGAAAGTCGAGCAGATCACCAAAATCAATATCAGCGGCATTACCCAATGAAATAATGGCAGAAAAACCGACCTCATTGGCGGCCGCCCAGTCCAGAATCGCCGTACATAAAGCGCCTGATTGTGAAATTAAAGCTAGTTGGCCAGGCGCTGCAGTATTTTTACTAAAGGTGGCATTCATGCCAATACTGGGGCGGATAAGGCCAAGACAATTAGGTCCGAGAATTCGGATATTGGATTGCTTGGCTGCTTTAACAACATCGTGTTCGAGCTTGAGACCTTGCCCCTGACCTTCACTGAAACCCGCCGAAATAATGATGGCCGCTTTCACTCCGGCATGACCACATTGATGCATGATGGCTTCTATGGTGCTGGCGGGGGTAGCGATAACAGCCAAGTCCACAGCTTCATTAATGGCTTCGATATT